>JAIFNJ010000191.1 GCA_020047835.1 Bacteroidota bacterium | reverse complement strand
GGCAATTAACGCTGTTGACAATACTTCGGCATCTATTGGATTTTGGCTTTGAACAACGATAGTTTTGCTAAAATCTACCGATTTGGTATTGAATGGATTCAAGATGTGATTCATAGAATTACCCGAAATTTTTCGGTAAGCACTGCTGATTGACAAGCAATCGTTGTTTAATTTCCAAACTTGTTCCGGATAATCGGCCAAACTGAACGGCCAATAGTCTCCATGCGGATGGGTTCCCCTTGTTAAAATAGAACTGCCACCAAAGCTGATAAACGCATTTTTTATATGGTAACTGTCGATAATTGCTGCCATTGCTTTTAATGCCATACCCTTTCCCATGCCACCAAAGTCGAGAGATACATCTGGCTTTAGAAACTTAAGGGTTTGATTTGCAACATCCAAAATCACCCGATGGAAAAATCCATCGTTTTTAGCAAATACGTAATTCCTGCCATTTTTAAGTTCGTGAAAAGCGGTTCCCAAACTAATATCAAAGTATCCATTTGTTTTTTCATAACATGAAGCTGCCAGAATTACTGCATTCATCAGTCTAGCACCCACAGATATACCCGATGGAAACCCAAGCTGGTTTACCTTGAACAATTCGGAATTCACATGATAACGACTAATGGTCAGTTCAATTTCCTCTAACTCCTGCATTACTTTTTGAAATGCAAGTTCATAAGTCGAATGCTCCCCACCCCAACAAACCATATCGAGTTGGGTATTCATGGCAAATACCGAATTGTGGTATGATTCAATATTTTTGTTCAAGTTCCTTTTAAAAATTTGGTTCCCAACCTTTTTCGTATTCCCGGTTCCAAAGCTTCATGGCATTTTCGCTGTTTATGATGTGCCCGTTTGATGGGTTGCATTCCAACACTTCACCGGTGCGGTAAGCTATGTTCGACAGGTGACAAAGCAATGTGCTGGTAGCCCCTTCTTCGATGGTTGAGTTTTGCTTTTCTTTGCCCCTAATGGCTTCGAAGAAATTCTGGATATGGATGGTCGACATATCGCCACCACCGCCAAGTTGCGTTCCCCCTTCGTTACTTCCCGCTTTTCTGCTCCGCATTAACTTCCCATCGCGGTCGAATAGTTTATACCCATCGCGGTCGATATAAACCGAACCCTCGGTACCGTAAACAATGGTTCCACGCCCGCTGCCATAAGTGCTGTAATTATTTCGGCTTTTGCCATCCCATTTAATGGTTTTTCCTCCCGGAAACTTGATGGTTGCCTCCATGGTATCGTACATGGTCCAGCCATCGTCCATCCAATGGTTTTTAGCTGCATCAACCATTACTTTTTCAGGATATTCTACCTGAAGTGCCCAACGGGCAATGTCGTATTCATGGGTGGCATTGTTCCCTGTTTCGGCTGTTCCATAATCCCAACCATACCAGTGCCAGTTGTAATCCCAGGTGTCGTGTTCGTAGTTTTTGCGTGGAGCCGGACCTTGCCATAAGTCCCAATTCAATCCGGCTGGCACAGGTGCTTGTTGCGGGTTGATTACCCGACCGCGGCTGTTGGAATAAAAGGCGGTTGCCTGATATGCTTTTCCAATAATACCGTTGTGAATTTCGTTGATTATTTCAATAGATTCAGGGGCTGAGCGTTGCTGATTTCCCATTTGAATTATTTTGCCGTATTTGCTTTGCGCTTTTATAAGCAGTTCTCCTTCGTAAGGATTATGGCTGCAAGGTTTTTCAACGTAAACATGTTTGCCTGCTGCTGCAGCCAACCAGGTTCCCGGAGCATGCCAGTGGTCGGGGGTGGCGATAATGATGGCATCGAGTTTTTTATCGACAATTACCTTAAAGAAATCGCCTTCCAGTTTAGGCTGATAATTCAGTTTTGTTGCAAAAGTAGCCGCAGCTTTGGTCATTTGACTCTCCATTACATCGCACAAATAGATCAATTCCACATTACTTTTTGCTTGCGCTATGGGATCGATAAAGGCACCCAATCTTCGCCCCAACCCAATTACGGCAACATTCAAACGATCGTTAGCTCCAAATATCCGACCGTAACTTTTAGCACTCATCCCTATTCCGCCCAACGTGAGGGCGGCAACGCCAATTGCTGATGATTTTATGAATTCGCGTCTTGTATTTTTATTTTCTGTCATCTTGAAAGCGTTTAAATAATGAATAAAAAGACTGAATTTTTAGAGTGTTTCAGTGTTTTCAATCTTCATTCGTTTAAATTTCTTTTATTTTAATGTTTTTGAACCGCACATTGTTGCCGTGATCTTGCAATAGAATGTTACCGGTTTCGGATTCGCCAAAACCCAGCCATTTCTGATATTTGCTGTAAGCAACCAGCGCTCTCCATTGCTGGGTTCCCCGCTCGTATTCCACTATTTTAATTCCATTTAAAAAGTGTTGAACCTTTTTCCCATTAACCACTATTTTGGCACGGTTCCAATGTTCGAACCCATTCACGTATTTTTCGTTGGGAAGATACGGGTTGAACTCCTTGCCATTGGCTTTAATTAAATCGTAGAGCGAGCCCATGGTACGGTTCCCATTTACACCCAATTTGGCATCGGGGTGGTTTTTATCGTCGAGAATCTGGAACTCACAACCAATGGAAGAGCCTTCGCCTTTATTCAGTTCGGTATCCACAAAATATTTAATACCGCTGTTGGCACCTTCGGTAATTTGAAAATCAAGTTCCAGAATAAAGTTTTTGTACTTATTAACAGTAACAATATCGCCACCGTTGGTCGATTCACCTCCCGTTGATGGCATTACTTCCAGCATGCCGTCGGTAATAACCCAACCGTTTTCAGGGAAAGTGGTGAGTTTAGCACCCCTCCAACCGGTGGTGGTTTTTCCGTCCCACAATAGATTCCAACCATCGGCTTTTTCTTCGGTTGTCAACTCATTTTTTAAATAACTTACTTGGGGTGCCGTGGTTTTTCCATGTATAAGAAATTCAGGTTCCCCTATTTCCATCAGTTTGATATTTTTCCAACGAATGGTTTTACCTGCCAATGTGGAATCCTTACCAATGTCGTGAACCTGCAAGCCTATAAATCCGGATTCAACAGACTCTTCCACCAAATTAGCAACAGGTATTCCATTAACAAAGGTGATTATGTGGTTTTGGAATGCTACCACTTTAAAATGGTTCCATTCACCTTTCTTGAATGCCGTTTTTGCCTCCGGATTGTATTCCACCGGATACCTCCAACCTTTCCGGGCTTCGTCGTAAATACCGCCCGACCAGGCACGGGGACTGTCGTCGCTTTCAATCTGAATGCCATGCACTCTTCCATTCTGGTATGCTGGCAGACTGTTACTCCTTATTTGTACACCTGAATTCAATCCTTCGCCCATTTTCATATCGTATTCCAACACAAAATTGGTGTACATCTTTTCTGTGGCTAAAAAAGTATTGGGCGAATTTAGTTTCGATGTACCAATAATTTCATTGTCTGAAACAGTGTAAACCGCTGTTCCGTTTAGTACTTTCCAACCTTTCAAATTCTTTCCGTTGAACAGGTCAATGTAAGTTTCTCCTGCCATTGAAAAGGGGTAAATCAAAGCGAATAATGCACTGGTGATTATGAGTTTCATCATTTTACAATAGATTAGATTATGGAGCATGAAGATAGCAATTTTGTTGAAATTTTATATTCCAATTTGGTTTTGTTAAACTGGCTCTTTTTTTTAGTCTAAAGGGGTAATGATCAAATAATCTACTTTTAGGTTCACATTTTGATGGGTTTGAATGCGAATGATATTATCGTCTTTTTCATTTTTGTGCCATTCCATCCATCAAGCATATTAGGCCATACTAGTATGTCAGCAGCAAAATCGGCATCGGCACGTAGCCTTACTTTTAGATTGGCTTTCGTATCTTCACCAACCTGGGCTAACACCTGAACAAAATCGTAACGCTTATCGAATCCGGATACGTAGCCTTTGCCAGAATACCCTTGGGTCGATTGCTCGATTTGAGTTCCAACCCGTTTGCCACCCGCAGCTTTGCCATTCTCTGCTTCGAGCCATATTTTACAGGTTGGTTTTTCTCCATTCGAAATCCCTTTTGGGCTGGGGACAATGGGTTTGATGGTGCCATCAGGGTTGTATGTCAGGCAATCCGCCATAAGGCTACGCACTTCGCTTTTGCCTTTCGATACCATGGCACTGTGGTGAAAAGCTATCCACTTGCCTTTATATTGCACAATTGAACCATGATTGGTACCCGCCTGACCTTCGAATTTTGGAATGTAATTTCCTTTGAAAATGTATGGCCCAAGAGGCTTTTCCGAAACTGCGTAATACATCTCTTCGGGCCAGTTGCCTTTGGGCAATGCCGGATAGGAGAGGTAGTATTTTCCCTGGTATTTATGTACCCATGGCCCTTCAAATACTTCAAATAGTTGTTTGGTAAGTTCTACTTTCGTTTCGGGTTTAATGGAGAGCAAATCATCATTTAGTTCGGCGGCCATGCAGCTACCACCGCTTCCCCAATAAAGATATGCCCGATTATCGTTGTCAACAAAAACAGCCGGATCTTGTCCCCATTCAACTCCTTTTATGTAGCCAATATTTGTAAACGGACCTTGTGGAACATCGCTACTTGCAATACCCGTGCGGAACATCCCGGTTTCGGTCTCGTGCATACAAAAAATCAGGAAGTATTTTCCATTTCGATATACCGCGTCAATAGCCCAGGCATAGTCGGCGGCCCAATTCACATCGTCCACCGAGAGAACCCGGCCATGGTCGGTCCAATTGACCAAATCGGTGGTTGAAAATACATGGTAACCGAACATGGTGGCATGGTGGTTGGTTCCCGGGGTGTCATGCGATGTATAAAGCCACAGGGTACTGGTGTCGCTAGGCCACACATGAGCCGACGGATCGGCCGCATAAATATGGGTTATAAAGGGGTTTTGTGCAAAAATGACATTACCAATCAATACAAATGCTGCAGTGGAAAATAGTTGTTTCGTTATTCTTTTTAAATTTACCTTCATCTACTTAAATATTAAAAACTTAATAAAATTATCCGGTTTCTTCATTTGGGCCTTATTTATTCTATCATTATCATCTTATTAAAAATGTATTAAACGATGATGCCTTAAGCACTGGTTTAATGGTTTTGTTACCGATTTGAATGGTCACTTGTTTTGCTTCCAGTGATTCGTTCTGAGCCATAATAACAATGCTTTTATCTGGATTTACAAAGGCCAATAAATTATTAAATTCACCGCTGGTTTTCAGCAGTTTGGCACATGGCTTTACATAATGGCTAATATGTTTCATTAGATAGTATTCGTGATTGAACCGGAACGTTTTTGTGTCGGAGTTTACTGTAATGAGCGAATTTTGCTGCCACCCCCAACGGCTGAATCCCCCTTCTTGAAGCGAAATATTCCAATACATATAAGCACTGGCTCCATTGCTCAGATAGTGCTTCATTAGGGTCCATGTATAATTGCAGTATTTCCAGTCGTTTTTACCATCGCCGCATTCCTGTTCCGATTGATAGAGTTTAAGTGTTGGGTACCGCTTGTGGATTCCCGGAATAGCCTCTTTTCCTGCCCACTGAAAACCCACTCCTTTTATGTATTTTCCGGCTTGTGGGTCATTTAAAATGGTGTCAACCAAAGCTTCTGCTGGACGTTCCATGGTTCCAAACATAATTTCAACATTTTGGGCTTCCATTTGTGGACCTAAATATTCACCTATGAATTTAGCCAATCCGGCTGCTGTCCATGTGCAACTGGGAAATATTTGGCACGAGTTGAATTCGTTTTGCGGCATTACCATCGAAATATTGATATTTTGATCACGGTAAGCCTCAACAAACTTGCTAAAATAATTCGCATAAGCTTTAAAATAGGCCTCTTCCTGAATAAACATATTGGTTCCCTCTTTGCCTTGCCTATCGGCAGGCAGATGGTTTTGGAACTCCTCTTTCAAACCTTCCCATGGCACCGCACAGGCATAGTGTTTGTTCCATTTCATCCATGCCGGTGGACTCCATGGCGATGCCCAAATTTTTAAACCGGGATTGTATTTTTGCGCTTCGTTTATAAAGGGGACCAAGGTTTTCAAGTCGTTTTGGATGGTGAAGTTTTTCATCTCAAAATCGCCTTCGGTTTCGTTGTACGAGTACCAATCCA
>JAIFNJ010000091.1 GCA_020047835.1 Bacteroidota bacterium | reverse complement strand
TTTTTTACGTTCGATAACTTGCGTTACTATTTAATAAATGGTAAAGAAAACGACATTTTCACCTATGAAAAAGATTTTCCTGAAGCTCGGTTAGTGATGGACTTAAATCTTTATAAATCAATCAATACACCAGAAAATATTCAATCAAAAACCGTTAAATTCAGCTATGATACTGCAGATTATACTTTTGATGTTAAGTACAATATTAATGCAATGAACTTTTATAAAGACTATCCTTTGAGCGATATTGAAGTATATTTTGATGCAGCGGTTTCGCCACAAACCAAAGAAACCCTTACCGATGCCCTATTACCATTAATTAAAGGAAAACCCGAAGACGAACAAGCCCTATTTTTGCTTCACTTTGTACAAACGGCCTTTGAATATGAAACCGACGCTCAACAATTCGGGCAGGAAAAATTCTTTTTTCCAGATGAATTATTCTACTATCCTTATTCCGACTGTGAAGATAGGTCAGCACTTTTTGCTTATTTAACCAAGCAATTGATGAACCTCGATGTAATAGGATTGAACTATCCGGGCCACATGGCTACTGCCGTAAAATTTAACAAAGAAGTGCCAGGCGACTACATCAACTTTAAAGGAGGAAAATATGTGGTTTGCGACCCAACATACGTGAATGCCCCCATTGGTCAAACCATGCCTCAATTTGCCGATGCTAATGCTATTGTAGTGGAATTGAATACCTCAGCTAATTTATTAGGGCGCGGCAACAAACTTTGGAAACTGGCTAATAAAAATGGACTGTACCAAGGAGGAAATGGTAAAAACATTGCATTCGACGATAAAGGAAATGCTTATATGTGTGGTTATTTTAGCGGTGATGTGAATTTCTTTGGTTATGAACTTACCTCATCGCAGAACAGCAACGATATTTTTGTGGCTAAATTTCCTCCAAGCGGACCGCCGGAATTTGTGTTTAAAGTAGGTAGTGCCGGAAATGACATTGCTTATAATATTACATTAGGTAAAGACAACAGTTTTTATTTTACCGGTTCGTTCAACAAGGACATTAAGATTGGAGAAAGCACGTTACGGGTAAAAAACAACGGCGATGTATTTTTGGCCAAATGTTCCAACACCGGAACCATGCAATGGGTGAATCAAGCCGGCATTGAACAACTCGACAGCGTAACCAATATGTTTGTGGCTCACTTTGATGAATCCGGAAAGAAAATATGGACCCGAGCTTACGAAGAATCGGAAGATTATACCGATTACGGAATAACCATCGATGATATGGGAAAAGCCTTTGTAACCGCTTCGTTGATTGCCTCGGCAGGAATGGATGTTTCCACCAAATCGTACGAAAGCTATACCGCTTTTGACCCAGTTGAAACATTGAAGAAGGAAAACGACAAACTGATTGCTGAAAATTGTGAACCGGGAATTGCCGGATTGTTTGCCGTTTTGAATCTTATAAATAGTACCGGAAATTCGTTGCCTGGAAGTAATGCCCAAAAAGCGTTGGATCAATACAATCCAAGCTTCCGGAAAAAATCACCTGAGATTTATGAGAATATTGGTAAAATAGAATTCATTAAAAATGCTCAGGGTATTGTAACCATTCGAACCAACGATGGCAAGGATGTGAGTTTTGGTGCTGCTAAAGTGACCAATAATTCAAAAATGAAGATATCAATGTACAACAGCGGTAACAGCCAAATTGATATCCTTTCGGGCATACAGGTTGGGAAAGCTATTGTTTGGTATAACCTAAATTATGTCCGCCTATTTAAAGATACCGGTGATTTACTTTTTGATTATGACTCAGAACATACCCAAAAGAAAGTGAATCTTCGTAAAGATATTTTGTATTAGACCTTTTTTGAAAATTCAAATTGTTTAAGCCCGCCATTTGGTGGGCTTTTTTTCGGCTAATTCATTTTTATATTCAGATGCTTAAATTTTCATTCAAGCCAACATTCTCTCCATCCAGAAAGTTGTTTTTTTAAACTTATAATAGCAGGGTTACTTTTGTTGGGTAAAATTTAAAACCTGACAAAGATGAAAAAAATTGTACTCACTCTCACATGGATAATGGCCCTTACCGCATTGATTCAAGCCAATAATCTAACTTCTCAAACCATACGAGGAAAAGTTACAGATGCTATCAATGGGTTCCCATTAATTGGAGCCAATGTTATTGTTTCCAATTTAGAACCCATTATTGGAACAACCACTGACATTAACGGAAACTTTGAATTGAATCGGGTTCCTTTAGGAAGACAAAACTTAAAAATCAGCTTTCTGGGTTACAAAACCCAAACGGCCTCAAACATTTTAGTTACCAGTGGTAAAGAAATAATGATTCAAATTGCCTTGGAAGAAGAAGTTACAGCCGTTGATGAAGTGACTGTTAAAGCCAATGGTTCAAAAGAAAAACCTCTCAATGAAATGGCAACAGTAAGTGCTCATGCATTTTCAGTGGAACAAACAGAACGTTTTGCCGGAAGTTTAGGCGACCCCGCCCGAATGGTAGCCAATTATGCCGGAGTTACAATGCAAAACGATGCGCGGAATGACATTGTTATCCGTGGTAATTCCCCATCGGGTGTTTTATGGAAACTGGAAGGTGTTGAAGTTCCCAATCCAAACCATTTTGGGGCATCAGGAACCACAGGTGGTCCAGTAAGCATGATCAACAACAACCTGCTGGCCAACTCCGATTTTTTGACTGGCGCTTTTCCAGCCGAATATGGGAATGCCCTTTCAGGTGCTTTTGACTTAAACCTGCGTTCAGGTAATAACAGCAAACATGAATATGTGGGGCAAAT
Source organism: Bacteroidota bacterium (assembly GCA_020047835.1). Lineage (GTDB taxonomy): Bacteria > Bacteroidota > Bacteroidia > Bacteroidales > SZUA-534 > GWE2-40-63. The sequence continues at coordinate 11,211 of JAIFNJ010000091.1, read as the reverse complement.
TGGCTTTAATGGTTTTGAGTTGGGTGCTGAAGGACCATTGTTTTCAACCGGGAATAACCAAAAGGCATCGTATTTAGCCAATTTCCGTTATTCAACACTTGAGGTAATGCACGATTTGGGATTCAGCAGCGGCACAGGTACAGCAGTCCCAGAATACAAAGACTTCACCTTTATGGTTGATGTACCGGGGACCAAAGCCGGGCGATTCAAATTGTTCGGACTTTGGGGAACCAGTTTTATCGCCCTAGGCCGCGATTATGCCGATACTTCAGAAAATGCTTATAATGGAAAAGGAACCGCTACTGATTACGGCGCTGACTTATTGGTGATTGGAACCAGTCATACTTATTTTTTTAATGAAAAAACCCGGCTCATATCGACCTTATCGTATCAATCGACCAAAAACAATGCAGTTGTTGATTCCATAAAAAATGAAGGGGAATATATTATGCCTTTTGTAAGGGCAGAAAATACCGAAAACAAACTTTCCTTCAATACACAACTAAAGTACAAACTCAATACAAAAAACAATTTTAGTGCTGGAATAACCGTGGAACAATATCGGGTAGCCAGTAACGACAGTATTAACTTATACGACTACGGCCAATTTATTAGTTTACTGGACTTGAAAGGAACTTTAAATTTATATCAATCATACATAGAGTGGCAACATAAGTTTAACAATGTGGTAACTGCTTATGGCGGCTTGCATGCACAATTTTATGATCAAAACCAATCGCTGGCCATAGAACCCCGCTTGGGAGTATCATGGGAAATAAATACCCAGCATAGTGTGAGTGGTGGATTTGGAATGCACAGCCAAATGCAGCCTAAAACAGTCTATTTTTTGCAAACCTATGATTCTGTCACGAATAGGTATTCAACCACCAACGAAGATTTAGATTTTACCAGGAGCAATCATTACATTTTAGGATATAACTATCGGATAAATAAAAATTTTCGAATCAAGACAGAGACCTATTACCAGCAATTGTATGATGTACCTGTAAAAGAGAGTTTTCCTGAATTTTCGATGCTCAATACCGGAGCCGATTTTGCACCACCCAGCGAAGACAGTTTGGTGAATTCAGGAACCGGAAAAAATTATGGTATTGAATTAACCCTAGAGAAGTTTTTAGGCAACGGCTATTATTTCTTAGCTACTGGTTCCCTATTCAATTCAACCTATCAGGGTTATGATAAGATGGAACGGAATACTGCATTCAATGGTAATTATGTTGCAAATCTACTGGGTGGATACGAGTACAACATAAACGAAAAGTTCATGCTTACTTTTGATGTAAAAGCTACTCTAGCGGGAGGAAAACGTTACGTCCCCATTGATATGGCAGAATCGAAAACCAAAGGAACCACAGTTTACGACTGGACTCATGCCTATGAGAACAAATACGATGATTATTTCCGCACCGATTTAAGAATAGGCTTTAAACAGAATGGTAAGAAGTTTAGTCAGGAATGGGGTATTGATCTTCAAAATCTGACCAATTATAAAAGCATCTACATGGAACAATACGATGTTGAAAAAGGTGAAGTTTATCAAGTATATCAACAGGGATTTATGCCTATGTTTTTGTATCGCATTCAATTTTAATATATTTGTTAAAATAGAGTACTCAATATGATTCACAGCAAATTAAAAGAATTAAAAATAATGGCTTTGTTGATCCCTATAGTTGGGATCATCATTGCCTTGATATTTGCCTCAGCGCATAAAAATTATCAAGAGGTTAAAATATATTACATTTTATTATCGGGGGTTCTGAATACAGCAGGAATTTGGTTGGGTTGTTTTTTAATTGTCACTTTTCTTTGGCAAAAATTTCCTTGGGAACGGAATCCAATTAAGCACCTGTTAATTGAGATTGTGGCTATAATAACTTTTGTATTTCTTTTTGGACTGTTCATGTACAAATTAAACCTTGCCTGTAAACTGATTCAAAGACAAGATTTACTAGACGCTTCCATGATGATGGATTATTTTGTTTCCCTTTTAATAACTTTTTTAATTACATCTATTTACGAAGCGGTTTTCTTTTATCAGCAATGGAAATTGAATTTTTCAAAGTCGGCCCGGCTTGAGAAAGACAACATTGAAGCAAAATACGAAACCTTAAAATCGCAGATAAACCCGCATTTTCTGTTTAACAGTCTCAACAGCCTTACAGCCTTGGTTGACGATAACAACGAAGCGGTAGATTACATCCAAAACCTATCGGAATTCCTGCGGTATGTGTTGAAGAGCCGCGATAGGGAATTGGTGCTTGTACGCGATGAAGTGGCGATGTTGCACAAATACCTGAGCCTACAAAAAGCCCGATTTAAAACAAATCTGGTTGTAGAAGTTAATGTACGCGAGGAATTTTTCCACTATTCTTTACCCCCGTTGGTATTACAGATGCTAGCCGAAAACTGCATCAAACACAACGTTATTTCAAAAGATAAACCATTAACCCTTACCATAACCGCTGAAAAAGAAACTATTTGTGTTAAAAATAACCTGCAAAAGAAAACCGATGTAGCCAGCACTGGTCAAGGTTTAAACAACATTGCTGCCCGCTTTGCCTATTTTACGAATCAGGAAGTGAAAATTAGTGAAACAGCGGATGTCTTTAAGGTAGAAGTTCCTTTACTAACAGTTGAGCTATGATAAAAACCCTCATAATTGAAGATGAAGAGCCCGCTGCCAATCGGCTTAAAAAGATTCTGACCGAACTTTCGGGGGAAATTGAACTGTTAGATTGTTTGGATAGTGTGGAAAAAAGCATTTTGTGGCTTAAAAACCACCCATCCCCCGATTTATTGATGCTCGACATTCAGCTGGCCGATGGACTCAGTTTTGACATTTTCAAACAAATTAAAATTGACAGTTTTGTAATTTTTACCACAGCTTACGACGAATATGCTATTAAAGCCTTTGAACTGAATAGCATCGATTATTTGTTAAAACCCATAGATAAAGTAAAGCTTGCCCTTAGCCTTGAAAAATACAAAAAACTAAAGAGTCCAACTCCACTGTTTAATATTAATGAATTGGTTTCTGCCATCGAAGGAAAAAAAGGAAATTACAAAAAACGTTTCCTTATTAACATGGGAGCAAAAATTAAGTCGGTTGAAACGGCTGACATCGCTTATTTTTATGTACTCGAAAAAAGTACGTTTCTTTGCACGTTGGAAGGCAAAAATTATCCCATCGATTTTTCGCTCGATAAACTGGAAATGATTGTTGACCCGGAACAATTTTTCCGCATTAACCGGCAGCACATGATTAATTATTATGCCATTGAACGGATTAGTGTTTTTTCAAAAAGCCGCATCCGCATTGAATCAAAACCAAAAAGCGAAGAAGAACTGATGGTTAGCGCCAATAAAAGCCACGAGTTCCGTTTGTGGCTGGATCGGTAATTACTAATAACCTGATTGATTATCCAAGACCCATAGTTTATTAAACATATCAATTAACCCAACCGGAAAGAACCCAAATTGTTATTTTCGCTGCGGTTATTGAATATAATGTATGGATTACCAATTGCTTATTAACGAGGTTTATCACGAAGTTCAATCGCTTCAATTGGAAGGAAAAGTTGCCAACTACATTCCCGAATTGGCGAATTTGGATATCCGTAAATTTGGTATAAGCTTGGTAACTGCAAAAGGCGAGGTTTATACCATTGGCGATGCCGATGAAAAGTTTTCATTGCAAAGCATTTCAAAAGCGTTTACCTTGGCCATGGTTTTTGCTTCCGAAGGGGAGGCTCTTTGGAAGCGATTGGGGGTTGAACCCAGCGGCAATCCGTTTAATTCGTTGGCGCAGCTGGAATATGAAAACGGCATCCCCCGCAATCCTTTTATCAATGCTGGGGCGTTGGTCATTACCGATATAATCCGGTCCAAAACGGCTAAACCTATCGACGATATCCTCCGTTTCATTAATAAACTGGTGAATTCCGATACCATTAAAATAAACCAAACCATTGCCATATCGGAAATCAAGAATAGCAGCAGAAATACCGCTTTGGCTCATTTCATGAAATCCTTCGGAAATATTAATAGCCCAATTGATGAACTGATTGAAACCTATTGTAACCAGTGTGCCATTGAAATGACCTGCACTGAATTGGCCCAGGCATTTCTGCTGTTTGCCAATTATGGGCAAAATCGATTCAATGGCGACCAATTGCTTACCCGGAGCCAAACCAAACGGATTAACGCCCTTATGCAAACCTGCGGTTTTTATGACGAAGCCGGTGAATTTGCTTATACCGTTGGCTTGCCCGGCAAAAGTGGTGTAGGTGGTGGAATAGCAGCCATACTTCCAGGTGAATTCAGTGTGGTGGTATGGAGCCCCGGTTTAAATCCCAAAGGAAACTCTGCCAAAGGAATGAAAGCATTGGAGCTACTGACTACTAAGCTGGGTCATTCAGTTTTTTAGTTTTAATCTTTTAAACGCCCGATGTGCAGTTCCTTTTGAGCTTGCGACAGATACTTAAATAGTTCCATATTGCGTATCTCTTCAATATCCTTTTGTTTATTTACATTGGTAATGATGATATCACCTGCTCCTTTCCCGAATTCTCCTTTAAAATCATAAAAAGCAGCAATAATAGTAAGTTCCCCAGCATTCACCAAATCCTTATATTTCTTATAGGCAATGTTAACCTGATAGTCGAGGTTTTTTTCAATTACCTGGGCATGAAATTTTTCAAAATTTTGGATGGTTGTATATTCCGTAATAATGGGTTGTAAAAAGTCGAGTTCGTGCTTAATTCCGTAAGTTTCTTTATCGAATCCTTTAATGTATGCCTTAATGGCACCGCAGTCGGAGTGCCCCAAAAACAATAACAACGGTGTTTTTAGATGATAAATACCATAGTCAACCGACCCTTCCGTCGATAAAATCTGGTTCCCGATGTTTTGAATTGAAAAGACTTTGTTGGAGGTATCCGGCATCAGTGAATTCAAAGGAACACGCGAATCGGAACAAGTAACCAGAGTTATATAGGGTTTTTGCTCAAAACTAAAACTTTCAAAGTATTCCTTCGGGTGGGTTTGTGTAAAATAGTTATTTCCTAAAATAATATGGGATATAATTTTTTCAATCTGTTGCCTTTTAAGTTTTTTGGGAGCTTTTAATATATAGGGTTCAGACTCTCCAATTGCATTTGCCACCATATCATGCAGGGTGTCTCGCCGGCTTACATGTCCCAGTAAGTGTTCAATTTTCTCGTGCCGTAATATATCGCGGACTTCGGAATGCGCTTCAGCCACCAACAATTCAATGCCTTTGGTTTGAAGGTTCACATAAAGCCTTTTAATCAAACGGGCACCGCTCGAATCAATAGTGGCCGAAGAACTTAAATCGAAAATCACTTTCTTTAATGTTCCTTCCGACTCTAATACTTTAGCCCAAACTGTATTATATACGTTCGCTACATTGAAATAAACCAAAGTTGATTCTACCCGGAATAAAAGCAAACCGGGCAACAATTCATTATCTGGATGGCGCTTAATATCAGTGTATCGGTTGGTACCTGGAATGCGGCCCAGGAATGCTACATGTGGACTTGAAACACTACGAATGATAAGTATTAGTGAAAACAGAGCAGCAATAAGCACTCCTTGCAATATTCCAAAAACAATTACACTAAATAAGGCTGTCATAGCCACAATAAAATCAAATCGGTTCACTTTATAGAGCCTTTTCATTTCCTTAATATCTACCAATCCCTTAATGGCAACCAAAACAATGGCTGCCAAAATAACGTAAGGGAGGTTTTTAAGTAATCCGGTTAAAAATAAGAGACATATTGCTATAAAGAATGATGCCATTATCAGCGATATCGGGGTTCTGGCACCTGCTTTTTCATTTACCGCCGATTGCGATAAACCACCGCTTACCGGATATCCATTTCCCAAAGCAGTTGCCATGTTAGCCACACCCAATGCCAGCAATTCCTGTCCTGCATCAATTTCATATCCATTTTTTTGGGCCAATGTTTTAGCAGCCGATACACTTTCAATATAAGCCAACAGAAAACAGGCAAATGCCAGAGGAAGAATGGCACTGATATCGGCGATATGCAAGGAGGGTAAGTGCAACTTTGGTAATCCACTGGGAATATCCCCTACCGTTTTAAATGCCATGGAACCCAATGGAGTAAATGTAATCAGGAGCACCGATAGTATTACTACAAATATGGCGATGGGTTTACCTGGAAGTAATTTATCGCCGGAAATTAATAAAATTATAGCAGCTATGCCAAAGATGAGAACCACGGTATTTGTTCCAGAAAGCTGCCCACCTAGAATGGTTAACCGATTAAAAAATCCTTCGCCACCACCGGCAACCCCAAAAATTTTGGGCAACTGTGTTAGTCCAATAATTATGGCGGCTCCTGCTTTGAAACCCACTAATACTGTTTCACTAATAAAGTTTATTATACTACTTAGCCGGAGAAAATAAGCCAGAACACTAATTGCCGACACTAACAATGCCGACAGGGATGCTAAATCGATCCATCGTTGAGGGTCACCGTTTGAAAGATGAGAAAGGGTTATTCCAACTAACATAGATATGGCCGAGGTTGGGCCAATGGCCAGTTGCTTTCCTGTACCAAAAAAAGCATAAAAAAAGCCACCTAACAGATATCCATATACCCCATATTGAGGAGGCAGCCCGGCTAAGGTAGCATAAGCCAGCGAAACCGGAATGGCATAAGCCGCCAGTGTAAGACCTGCTACCGCATCGTAGCCTAAAAGTTTTAATGAATAAACAGAGAGCCATTTTAATGCGGGAATGTGCTTTTGTAATTTCGATCGGAAATAACTTTGAATATTCATATACGGGGATATTTAAGAATACTAGTATCGATATAGCCAAAGTAATATAATTCAATGAATTATGCAAATTGAAAAGAGTTGATAAAACAGTTTTTGGATAACCAATGAAAAGCACTTAGGAAGTACCTCATTAACCTGTTATACTATAACAAATAATATGTTGCAGATAACGCAGATACAATTTACCGTTTGCAATAACTGGCGCCGTCCATGCTGGGTTTTTTACCAAAGGCATGGCACTTTTTATTTCACCTGCTTTTATAAATTTATCGGGATTGATTTCCACCAAAAATAAATTGCCTTTAATATCAAGACAAATCAAGTGGTTATCGGCATAAGCAAAGGTACCGGTGCCCACTTCGGTGCTTCTCCACATTTCATTTCCATCGGAAAGACGCAAGCAAACCAGTTGGCCATTATTGCGGCTGCTTTCGCCTGAATAGCCATATACATACCCGTCAACAATTACCGGATCGGAATGCTGACCTTCGATGGCTTTGCTTTCCCACAATACCGTTGGTTTATTATTCTCAATTTTTATCGCCATGCAGCCTTTGCGATAACCTGAAGTAACAAATATAATATTACCCTCAGATACCGGCATCGATGCATTTACCTTATAATCAACCAACCAAGGCAACGACCAAAGGATGGCTCCTGTTTCCGGATTTAACCCCGAAATAGCTTCGCCGGAAAAAAGTAGGATGCTTGAATCGGCTTTATGCAGGGTTGCCGGTGCATACCCTCCAAATCCGTTCCCTGATTTCCATAAAACTTCGCCGGTTAATTTATCAAAGGCTACCGCCAATGCAGCTCCTCCCATCTGTACTATTACTTTATTTTTGTAAACCAGCGGCGAAGATGAATATCCCCAATCGGGCTCAATGCCGCCTAAATCAGCTGCTTTTTTGTGCCATAACATGTTGCCATCTTTCAGGTTCCAGCATACCAAATCGCCACTGCGGCCGTAAGTATAAACCCTATCGTTATCGATGAAAGGAGTGGCGCGGGAACCGGGACCGTGATTGGTATTGGTTTCGGCCAGATAGGAACCTTTCCAGATTAGTTCCCCCGTTCCACTGTTAAGGCAAAACACCAAGTCGTTTTTTTCGTCACGACCCGGTACGATGAGTAAATTGCCTTGAACTACTGGAGCCGACCAGGTTGCCGTCTGATCGTCCTGACACAAAAAACTTACTTCCCACAATTTATCCAACCCTTTGGTCCAGTCTTTTTTTATTCCAATAAAAGCACTTTTCTTGTCAAAATTGGGTCCTTGCCAGCTTGTCCAATCAGAGGTTCCTTGATTATAAGAATCCAATGATACTGCTCTTTGCGGTATGGCTTGTCTTTTCCCGGAAATTGATTCACTTCCTTGTGTAAAATTCCATAATAAATATCCGAAAATAGCCACAATAAGTAACAAAATTGCCACTACGATTAAACCGATTTTTAATGCTTTCTTTTTCATGTTCCAATGTTTGTATTTCAAATATAAGTTTTATTTGCGATACAATAATGGATTACTAGCTTTTAAACGAGACTCAAAAAGTAGGAACAAAAGGATGGAATTTAAATAAAGGCCTTCAATTTAAATCAAAAAATTAATTTATGCTTTTTCCAATGGCTGGATATCGAACCACAGTTATGGATTAATCTGTTGGGACATTTATGAGTTTTGGTCCTTTTTGATTTTTGAGTTTACTTATTGACACTATTTTTTGGATTCGGCATATTCTTTAAAATTGTCTAAAATTAGTTGCCACCCCATTTGCTGCAATTCCACAGAATTCAGGTCTTCAGCTTCAAAGGTTTCTACAATTTTGGTAGCGATTCCAATAGTAGTAAAAGCAACACTCAATTTTCTTCCATCGCCCAAGGTACTTTCAATCAATTCGTGGGGTATTATATTGTCATAAATTCCCCAAAAATCAAAACCTTCGCTCCCATCTTTGGCTTCCATCCGCGAAAGAAATTTACCCCCAACCCGTAAATCATTTTCGGCCTTTGTAGTATGCCAGTCATCGGAAGCATGGTTCCAATGGGTTACATCTTCTGGATTTGTCCAGCACTTCCATACTGTTTCAAGGGGTGCATTGATAGTTGTCAGCACGGTTATAGCTGTTTTTTCTTTCGGTTCCATCTTTTCTTATTTTTCGATACAATTAAACATCCATTTAATCCCAGATTGATCTATGCAGCTTACTTAATGGCAACCCCAAAACATCTCTTGTAGTTGCTGAGTAATAATTCCACCTTTAGATAATTCTGTGAAAAGCGTTTGAGTTTTTCTCCGTGTTTGTGTTCAAGTTTTATATGGCCAAAGGAAAATCTTAGTTGCCTCCCTACTTTTACGATGATGAATAATTTAAATACAATATAAATAACAAACCAAAATAAACTTTGTTTGAGGGGCTATTTTTTCTCACGGATGGGAATCCACACTTCTTCTTCTGAATCCGGATCTTCATTTTTGTATTTCTCTCCCAATATTTCAAAATGGGGCCTTTGGTCCAACACATATTCAGAGTTTGGTAACCAGGTTCCGAAAATATATTGGAAGGTTTTATATCCTGTGCTTGCAGCCCCTTTATGAATAAAAACAGCATACATTCCGCTGGCCAAAGTAAATGGTTCCATTTTATGAGGAATGCTATTGAAATCAGTGACTTCAATGGCTGCCCATTTTACAAATTCTGCCTCCGGATTAAACTTGGAAAAATCAAAAGTTGAGTCGTACACTTGCATCGAAATAAGATCATGAGTTACATGATTCGCAATTTCACGTCGCCGGGGCATAAAACTGCGCCACAGTTCAAAGGTGCGGTTATTGGAATGGGTCATTTTTAACCACATCCCTACCAATTTCTTTTCTGTTAACTGTTCAATTCTAGGTTCCATTTTTAGCCATATATTTTGGATTAATACAAATCATCGGATATATAAGTTACCCAATAATGAAATGATCACCTCTTCTTGGATTTCGCCCTTTCCACATTTTCCATTACCCGAAAGGCAACAATCCTGGAAATTAACTCCAAAGGCAGTGGTTTGTTTAGAGGAAACTGAACGGAACCTTTTCCTTGTTTGTAAATTGAAAGTTCATTTGCAAAAGCTGAATGTCCGGTGGGTGTGGCATAAAAGCCGATGTGGTTTTTGAAGGCAGCAAAATAAACCAAGGGCTTTCCACTTAATTTATAGGCAGGCATGCCGTAACCTATGTATTCCATTGCCTCCGGTGCGGCTAGTTTAATGGTAGCCCGAACTTGTCCCAAAAGTACCTGAACCTCATGTGGAAAGCTAAGAATGTATTCGTCAATATTACCAACTAAGTGTTCCATTGTTTGCTTGTTTTAAATTAAAATCAAAGGATATTTTAAACAAAATTTGCATCAAAAGTATTTTTACGTATTTTGTTTTCAAAAATAAAAAGAACCAACCTTGGTACAACGTTAAAATGCTAAATAATCTAATAATTTCAAAAACTAATTAAAATGAAACACACATCGAAACTGCTTGTTGCCTTACTTGTGATTTTACTTTTTGGAGTTACTGCCTCGTTTTCCCAAACCCCATCAGTGGCTGCTCCTACCCCTCCGGAACGGAGCAATTTAAAAGTGATATCGATTTTTAGTAATGCTTACACCAATATTGATGGAACCAATTTCAACCCATACTGGAATCAGGCAACTACCATGACCACCGTTCAAATAGTCGGAAATGCTACCATTAAATTGGCCAATTTTAATTTTCAGGGGTTTGAATTTGCCAGTGATATTAATGCACTGCCCATGACCCATTTTCATATAGATGTTTGGACGGCGGATGAGACAAAATTGGTCGTTGCACCCATAAGTCGCAGTGTTACAAACCAAAATGTGGGTCTCACTCCATTGGTAGTAAACAGTTGGAATAGTTATGATATTGAACTCAGTTCCGTTTCAAACAAGTGGTTATCCATATCCGATATATTCCAGTTCTATTTTGAAGGAGCCGGCGGACATACGATTTTTATTGATAACATTTACTTTTACAACAACATGGAGGGTGACGATGTAGAAGCACCTGCCGGGTTTTCGGCTGTATCAGGTTTGGTTGGATTTAATAGTATTGAATTATTGCTAAACGCAACGGACAATTCCGGTGCGGTGTTTTACGAACTGGAATTAAGTGGAGCCCTAGTTAATTTGAGCAGTGCCTCAGGTAAAGAAATAGCGTACACATTTAAGAATTTAAACGCAACCACTGAGTTTACTTTTACCGCAAAAGCTAAAGATTACTCTGGAAATATAGCGGCAAATAGCCCCATTACGGTATTAGCAACAACCGGTGAAATTCCAGCACCGGCTCCAA
>JAIFNJ010000256.1 GCA_020047835.1 Bacteroidota bacterium | reverse complement strand
CGGAGGTTTGGAAGTTCAATACCTTCGAGATAATATTGGGCTTGCCTATCCAGATTCTACAGTGGAATATGAATATGCTTTAACTTCACAAAATATCTGGTTAGGCAGATCATTTATGCTGAATGAAGCTAAAAGGAGTAACCTGCTTTTGACTGCAAAATTTAGCCCGATTCATCATCAAAAAAGACCGGTAGTGACTGTTGATAGCAACCAGATATTCCAGAACAGTAATCTTCTATTGGGTTCGGTTTCTTTCCTACAATATAAAACCGTTAAAACAAGGTATTTAAAGTCATTTGGTCGGGTTGAGGACGTTCCTTTTGGTTTTTTGGCTTCTTTTACCGCCGGTTATTTGTATAGCGATATCTGGGCATTGGGCTATACAAGCTTTCGTACCGGTTATGCCAAGTCATTTAACAACGGAAGTTATATTCAAATTGCTTCCAATATAGGGAGTTATTTTAATAAATTGGAACCCGTACAAGGCTTAGCCTTTTTTAAAACCGAGTACTTCAGTCCATTAATCAAAATATACAATTCACAACTGCGTTTCGTAGGTTCCATACAATATAAAAACGGAGTAAACCGCTTTAAATATGAGTGGATTAATTTAAATGATGAAGTAAGAGGATTGTCTTCTAAGAATTCGAGCGGTACCTCAAAAACAGCTTTTACTACTGAAGCAGTTTTATTTACCAATTCTTTTATATACGGATTTCGGTTGGCACCTTATGTTTTTGCCAATTATGGGTTGATACGATATTATCAGGCAAATCCCTATAAGGGCATTTTCTATTCAGGAATTGGCATTGGATTGCGGATCCGAAACGAAAGTCTGGTTTTTCAAACCCTCGATATCAGTTTTGCCGTTTATCCCAGCCGGCAAACCGGCGATAAACTCTATCGTGTGATGGTTGAAACCAGTGAACCCGACATTTTTAACGACATAAAAGTAGGAGAACCCTATGTTATGCCATTTTAAAGGTATAAAATGAAGAGTTTTTTGTCTAGCAGGCAAGAAATTAATTATCAACATGTTAATCTTGACGTACTTTACGTATTCTTTATGTTTGTGGTTAAAATTTTTTTATACAGTTGCTTTCAATATGTTAAGGTTATAATTAAAACAATCCGTGTATTTCAGCGTCAATTTTGTTGATGATGCTACTCAGATCTTCGTTTTTTTCACCAAAGTTGAGATGGTCTACATCAATTACCAGCAGTTTGCCTAAATCGTATTTGCCAATCCAGGCTTCATACCGTTCGTTGAGGCGTTTCAAGTAATCGAGCCTGATCGAGTTTTCATAATCGCGTCCCCGCTTTTGAATCTGGTTCACCAGAGTTGGCACCGATGCCCGCAAATAAATCAACAATTCCGGTGGTTGAACCAAGGAACTCATTAACTTGAATAGCGAATAGTAGTTGTCGAAATCGCGGGTACTCATTAGCCCCATAGCATGTAAGTTGGGGGCAAAAATATGAGCATCTTCATAAATGGTCCTATCTTGAACCACCGTTTTCCCCGATTTGCGAATTTCGAGTATTTGGGTGAAGCGGCTGTTTAAAAAGTATATCTGAAGATTGAACGACCAACGCTGCATGTCGTTATAAAAATCGTTCAAATAAGGGTTTTCATCTACATCCTCAAAATGGGCTTCCCATTTGTAGTGTTTTGATAATAAGCGGGTCAGGGTTGTCTTTCCTGAACCAATGTTTCCTGCAATTGCAATGTGCATAATCTATGTTTTTAGATTCACTAAAGTAAGTTTTTTTTAAGTTCAAACCGATGGAATTTTTTCTTTTTGTTACAAAAAACTGTGATAAAAACAGCGATGGATTGGATATGAATCACATACACTTATTTTTGAGTAAGCATTATCCTTAATTGGTAAAAACAACTTTTCCGTTAGGTTGCATCAGCGAAAAAAACAGGTTGCCGCCCATCTCTTTCGGGGCATTTTTTAAACCAATCAAGCAAATAGAATTGCTTGATAGTTTAAGCACTTGTGAAATGTGAAATGATTGTTTTTTATTAATGGTAAAAAAGTTTTTAATGGTACCGGATTCACTGATATTCACGATTACGCTACCCCATTGAATTTCCGTTTGATTGGGTACAATGATGTTGCCAGAAATGTTGCACGCCCGGTAATTGGCAAAAATCAGATAATTGTTATCGGTTCGCACAATGCCTGACAACGAACCGTTTAGCTCAAATGAGGAACTCCAAAGTACGCTTCCTGCTGAATCAATGGAACAAATGGTTAAAGGTTCTAGTTGCGAACGTTGAGCTGTATCTTCTCCTTTAAATGCCATTAGGTATTTTTGATTGATATCGTCAAAGTCGAAATAAACAGGAACCAAACTTATTGGAATGCTAAACCGGGACAGTTCATTTCCAATTGAATCATAACGAACCACGCTATTGAAAAGTGTTGGTTTTTTATGGGTATATACCACAAAACAATCGGAAGTAGTGCTGTAAACTTTCGAATCGACAAAATAATTCAGCGAATCGTATTTAATCGGTTTTTCTATCCTTTTGAGCCATTTTGTTTTTCCCGTTTTGTCAGCGTAAGATAAGAATGGAGCCATAGATCCTTTTGCCATTTCCTGTCCGGTTATATATGTTGCGTGGTTAGGGGTTTTTACAAAATCGCTGGTTTTGTATCGGCCATTGTAATTCGCCGATGTTTTAAATATGGGAATGGTGTCATTTGCGTAAGAGGCAAATATCCCAATCGGATTTTGAGAATCAAAGGCCATATAATTTTTCAAATTCTCAAACGAACCATTCAATAATTGGATCAACGTGTCTTTTTGTTGATCACAATAGCGGGTTAACCCCGATTCCCCTTCATAGCTATGGAAGAAAGAAGAGAACCGATTAATTTTTGCAATTGAAACGGAGGATTTAAGTTGCAGGAGTGCGCTATCGGCATTTGATTTGGCTTCAACCAAGCTTGAATAATATCTGGCTTTGCGCATCATTATTCCCTTAATGGTGTCATTAGCATTGTTTTGTTCATCTAACCATTGGGCTAAAAATTGCTGCTTTTTCCATTTATAAGTGAATAAGTCACGCACCAAGCTGTTATTGTCATATTTTCCAAGTCTGAAAAGAAATTTCTCATCTAAAATGGGTTTTGATGCTTCGGCTGATTTAATAGAATGGCTTGTTGCTTTTGTTTCAAAGGTTATAAAGTTTTTATCGATGGTTTCAATTTCTTGCCTAAGTTTTTGAATGTCGTTATCGTATAGAGAATTGAACTCATCCACCCATAGGCCATAGTTCCAAATCTGAAATGAATTGTCGAGAAAATTTGAATTGGTTAACCCATCGAGCCTAAAAGTTTTTATTGGTTTCAGAGTGTATTGCTGATTATATCCTTTTATAGGAAAGTTTTTTATTAGCTCAAGATATCGATTAAAATAAATTAACGTTGAATCGAAATTTGATTTTAGTTGGTTTAACTCTTTAAAAAGGGTAATGTCGCATTTCAGCAGGGTTTCGTTCAAATTGTTGTGTCGGTTATTTATTTGGTGGTAATAACTGATGCAGGAGTTGTAGAGCTCTTTCGACCGTTCCAGATTGCGATAAACCAGAATCACAGAATCGCGGTACGACTCAATTTGTTTCATCCGTTGACTCACAAAATTTTGTAGGTCGAGGTTGGTTAATTTGGCTTCTTTTTTTTCGATGGGCAAATTAGCATAATAGGCCCGATTGCTACGAGCCTCATTTTCCTTAACATAGTGCGTATATAATTGTAAATTTAATAGGCCGGTAGATGCCCAATACATAGCATTCTGGTAATCTTTCAGTGGGTCTGTTTTTTTTAGCATACGGTACGATGCATCGCCCAATTGCACATAAATGGTTACAAAAAAAGGATCGCTTTTTTGGTAGATCATTAGTTTATTGAATATATTTTCGTCAGATTGAGTGGCTATGGTTTTATAGTAATCATCGTAATCTAAGGGTTGTGCTGTAACATTTAGAGCAAAAGTTATCAGAATCACCCAAGCGGCTATTTGTAAGTATATTTTCATTTGTATTCGTTTATTATTTGGTTGTTTCATCGGTAAAACCAACGATTTTAAATTCAACACGACGGTTAATTTTTTTGTTTTCCTCCGTGTCGTTTGGAGCTAATGGAACGCTTTCGCCATAACCACGGGGAACTAATCGTTTAACAGGAACCCCTTTTTCAACTAAATAGTTTACTACCGATTCTGCCCTGCGTTCCGATAGTTTTAAGTTGTAGTTATCGGAACCAACATCATCGGTGTGCGCCGATATTTCAACCACAATACTTGGGTTATCATGTATAAGTAATACTACCCGGTTTAATTCAGCAAACGACTGCTCGTTCAGGTCGGCTGAATTGGGTTCAAAAGTAATGTTGTTGAGTGTAATGGATGTCTTTGCATTGAGGGGCTTTAATTCAACATCTAAACTTCTTTTTTCAGTTTCCGACTTAAGGTCAACCGTGCTATTAAAAAAGGAATACCCTTTAGGCCCATTAATATTAAATTCGTATTTGTCTCCTTCACGTAACATAACCGTAGCTTTTCCTGAAACAATATCTTCGGCAGTAACCACAATGGTTTCGTCGCGGGTGAGGTTGTAAATTACAATCTCCGCAGCTACATCTTCTTGAGTTTCAAAATCACTTACATTAATCACAAATTCTTGCTTTTTGGGTACCAATGGCAAATTGCGCTCGAAATCGGAAAAAATGATATCATCATTTAAGGAAAAATCAAAGGCACCGGTTTCAAACCCTTCGGAATTGGCGCTTATTTTATAATTTATTCCAATGGGAAGTTCCACTTGGTAGCGGCCCGGAGCTGAATTGACTGTTTTTACGTTCATCACTTCTCCGTTGGCATTGTTTGTTATTTTAACAGTAGCACTCAAGGGCTTAAAAATTTCACTGTCAAAAACTACTAAGTTTAGTTTTACCGTATTAAACAATGATACATTTTGAACAGCAGTGTCGGATAAGCTGTTGGTTGAAAAATCTTTATAGAAGGATGCAAAAGAATAGGATTCCTTCCGCACATTTATAAGATACGCCAATTTTGGCAGCAAGGGAATGGCGTATAATCCGGTAATAGAATCGGAATTATACCTACCTAAAAGTTTTGATGTAACCGGGTCATGCACATAAAGATTGGCTTTTAACGGTTTCCCACTCAAATCGGATATTTTTCCGGCAATTTCAATCATTTCAATGGGTTTCATATCATCCGGCAAGGAATTAAAGTAAAGTAACCCGTTAAACACATTTTTTTTAATAAAAGCGCTGAGATGGTATATGTTACCGTTATGAAATTCCGGATTGTAATCGTCGTTATCACCTATAGTTCCGGGACAGGGGATGGGTATTAGCCAACTATTTTTCATTATTTCACGGGTAAAATACACATCAAAGGTTTCCGCATCGTTCCGGATGGAAGAAAAATAGAGCGTTTTTCCGTCAGGAGCAATATAAGGGGTTGCTTCGCAATTTATATTTATGGGTTCAGCCATTGAAATTGGAGTTTCCCAAGCGGCATTGGTATTTTTTATGGAATAGAAAATACTTTTGCAACCGAGTTCTTTTGCATCGCGTTTAATTTTCGATAGTAGAATATTTCGCGTAAAAAAGAGTTTATCGCCAGATGCGGTGATGCTTGGTGATTCTTCATTCAGACTGGAGTTTACCGGTTCTCCCAAATTCTTGGGATTCGACCATTTTTTGCCATCCCACTCGCTAAAATAAATATCCAACCCTCCTTTTGAATCGGAATAATTTGCATTAAAGTACAGAGTCTTTCCGCTATAATCAAAAAATGGTCCTCCAACAATAACAGCGCCTCCTAAATAGTCGTTTATTTCAGGAATGAGAACTACATCGGACCATTTTCCATCGACAAAATGGGAGATAAAAAGCATGGATTTTTCTGCCAATATCATTTCGAAAACAGCCAGCGTTTGGTCGTTATTAAAAGCATAACTTTTAATGTTTTGCCACCCCACAACTGGCTTTGATGTAAATGTTTCCTGGGAGTGAGCAGTATTAAAACCAAAACCGATGAAAATTAAAAACAAGAGTATTCTTTTATTCAGCTTATGGGATCTATTCTTCATGAGGTTAGGAATGTTTGCACGTTTAAGGATTCGATTTTTTTTCAATATAACTTTCAATAGTTTGCTTTAGCATTTTGGGTTCGGTAACTCCATAACAGGTATTAAAAAAGTGTTCCAAAGCGGAATACGTTTTTTGATTTGATTTTTCGGGAAGATAGCCATAAACTTCATCAAATTCAGCATAAAGATTTTCGGTAGTTACAAATAACAGATCAAATTTTGTGATAAGCTCGGCATTCTTTGATTGTGGTTCATAATAATACAGATTTATATTCTCAATCTTCGACCGGTCGAAATTGGTTCCATTTAGTTCCGAGAGGTTATTTTTTTGAATCCGGATTACTTGCTCCCTAAATCCTAGTCTTTTTGCTACTTTGAACGTGTCGATGGTGTATTCAAAAACAAAGAATTTATCCTTGCTTACGATGAATTCTCTTGAATTTACTGAAAGCCTGGCTTCATCACCAATTACGGTAAAGCGCTGCGAGCCAAAAAGCTCTTTAATAGAATTTCCCATTTGGCTGGTTCCGCGGGTGGCTAATTTATTGGTGTCAACCAAGTTTGGCCGTATTATTTCAGATACTTTTTGCCAGGATATGTTGCCGGGTAAAAAACCGGTAGTATCCAATAACCTGAGGGTAAACCATTGTCCTTTTTCATCCATCAGCACGGCAAAATCTTTCATGTGGTGGAAGCAGATACTGTCATGGTTCCCAATTTGGCTGTTTTTTGTTATGCAATTATCAGCTTTTTGAATTCCAACACAGCCTTCGGTTTTTAAAACCCGGTAGTTATTTTGAGCCTCAACAAATGAGGTGAAAATAACAAGGGTTAGTATAATTAAAAGCTTCATATATGAATGGATTTATGAACCGTTATTATTTTTTTAAATAAAAGATAAATTCGCCGCCTTTATGCTCCTCCATTTTCATGGGGCGGCCAATAGGAGTTTGTTCTGAAACCGATTCAACCCTGAATTTTACGTTTTGTATCAATTGTGATATTGAAATGTTTTTCCGGCTTGATGCAAGCACCTCCATAAGCGATTGGGCAAACGGGCTATTGCCTCCAACCTGACCATCGGCAACCACTTCAATATTTCCCGATGAAAAGGCCCAGCGCGAAGGGGTCTTGTCATCATTTTCGGAATAGGAGATGGCATTGGTCTTGAAAAGGGAACCAGAAAAGCAAGCATCGGCTATTAGCACAATATGTTTGGCGTTAATCTTAGTAAGGTAATTGTAAATAACTGAGGTTTGAATGTAATTGCCCGTATTATTCTCGGGCGCATCCACCGGAATCCAATATCCATTGTCCCATTCTTCGTCGTAATTACCATGCCCGGCATAATATATAATTAAATTATCGCGTAAGGTGCAGGCATTTTTTATTTTAACCAGCTCATTTCTAATATTTTCATAGGTACCATTGGCATCATACAATTCATAGATATTCTTATCTGAAAATTGATATTTTGAAACCAGTAATTCTTTGATATCTCTAGAATCTTTTACCGCATTATTCAGTTTGGGCCAGTTCACATAATCGTTAATGCCAATAACTAATAAGTAGTTTATTGGTTTTGGGTCCGGATTAAATTCGATGGTAGCTGTTTCCCAATAATCTTCATCTAAAAGCATGGAATTTGGGTCACTATCAATTTTAAAAGTAATTTCGGCCATATCTGAATTGTTACCAGTGGGCTCTTTTATAAGTATTCGCAGTTTGTTTGGTGCATCTGAAATTTTCTTTATTCCGCGGGTATTCGGATTGTTATCAAGATAACTCACTGGGATTTCAATAGTTCTTGTTTGTCCGGCAAGCAGGGTGTCTAGTTTCAGCGTATTGTCATAGGTAATACCCGGTAGCGCAATGGGTTCAGTAATCAATACTACTAAATTTAGGGCATCGCCGTTCCCCGCATTTTGTAATTCAAACTTAATAAATGCTTTGTCTCCTTTCCTGAGCGAACCAATGAGTTTGTTGGTGTATTCGAAGCGGAGTTTGTTTATTAAAAGTAATGGATTGCCCTTTGGTGCATCAATAGCTGGGGGTGCAGCTGGTTTTACGGCGGCTTCAATTTGAGGCATTAAGCTTCGCAAGTTTTTTTCCAATACTGCAATGGTATTTAACGCCTCAAAGGCATCCAATTCTTCGGGTCTCAATTTTAATACCTGCTGTAAATGGGGTTTGGCGGTTTCAAAATAGTTTAGAGCCATAGTAATTCCTTCTTTACCTTGCGTGGTAAATTGGTATGGGTTCATCTCACTCAGTGCTTTGTTATATTCAACACCCATCAGAAAATAAAAGGTGCCAATATTAAAATGGGCATCCACAAAATTTGGGTCTATGGTTATGGCCTTGGCACAGGCATCAATTGATTTTTGATAATCGCCTTTATGATAGTAGATTAATCCTAAGTTGTAATATAGTTTGGCATCGTTGGGCGATGTAGCCAACATTTTTTCAATTTGCTCCTGAGCTTTATCAATATTACCGGTTCTCAGGTAAAAGTCAATCTCTTGTTTTAGAAGCATTTCGTTGTTGGGAAAATTCTTCCTTATTTCAGCATAATAGGCGGCAGCTTTTAAGTTATCCGGATTTTTGGTGGTTACAATATCAAGCAATAAATTAGCAGCATCGAGATTTTTTGGAAATTTATGAATATAGGAGTCGGCTTTTGAGAGTGCATCAGCGTAATTTCCGGTCTCGTAAAAAACTAAAATTTCTTCATAAAGTAACCCTGGATTATTTGGAAATAATTGCAATCCGGTTTGTATTTTTTGGAGGGCTTCCTGATATTTTTTTTCAATGCTCCTTAGTGAAGCAGCCTGTACTTCAAACAAAAAAGGACTGTTGTATTTAAGTAAGATTAGTTTTTCAGTCGCGTTTTTTACTTCGCTGGAGTTACCCGCTTTAAGTCCACAATCTGCTATATACACAAAGGCGGTTGTGTCGAATGGGACAATGTTGGATGCTTTTTGAAAATAGTTAAGTGCATCATCAAAATTTCCAGCTTTATAGAGTTTCTTGCCTTGATTAATCTCTTCCAGCCATTTCTGGTTAATGTCTTGTGCTTGTGCGATGCTTAAATTGAATGTTGCAGCTATAAAAAGCAAAAGATATTTTTTCATGAGATATCTATTTTATTGGATTATAAGGAAATCAATATCAGGCTGAAAATGTATGGTTTTACAAATTTATAAAATTGAACAATAAATACCTATATCAAGCCAATTAATTTTGATAAGAACTAAACTTCAATTTTGTTTTTTCTAATGCAGCCGAAAAAAAACACATAAAACCATTTTGTTTTGAATGTAAAAAAAGGGCCTCAATATGCTGAGACCCCTTCTTGAAACTACCTACTTATGAAGTTTACTTATTGAATAGTAGTGTTTTGTATATGATTTGCTTGTTAATAGTAAGCTTAATGAGGAATATTCCCGATTGCTCTGTTAGTTGGTTCATGTTCCAGGTAATTTCCGATGATTTGATTTCTAGTTTTGGAATCTTAATTATACGACCTGTTACATCCAATACTTCCAATTGCTCAATTAGTAATCCTTCGCCTGTATTCACGGTAACTGTTCCTAACGTAGGGTTAGGATATAGAGATATTTTTGATACCAGGTCCGAATCAAAGATGCCAGTTGGTAACACGTTAACTTTTATGGTTTCCGCTTCGCTGTTTGATATTCCATCAGTTACAGTGAGTTCTAATACAAATTCACCCACTTTGTCGAGCCGCAGAATAGAGATGGGTTGATCAATCTGGTATAGCTGCCCTTTGCTATCTGTGGGCATTGAGATTAATCTCCAGGAATAGGTCAATGCATCTCCATCCACATCATAGCTATTAGAACCATCACAATAAAAATATTTTTCACCAATTTGTAAGGTTGTATCAGCTGCCAATACTGCAACCGGACGGTTCGATGCGGTGATTGTAACCACATCGGGAGCACTGTTGTTGGCTCCATCGCTAACTGTTAGACTAATTTTATAAATACCTGCTACATCGGGCACAAAAGAAATATCCTGCTGAGCAGGATTACTTATTTGGAGTGTGCTTGAACCCGGTTTTTCATTAATTTTCCAATTAAAAGTCAACGGATTTGAGGTTTGACTCACACTCAGTGCTCCTGAAAAACTAACAGTCATTCCGGGGGCAACTACCGTATCGTTTCCAGCAATGGCTATTGGCAAATTATATGCCGATTCGTACTTTATTTTAAATGCAATTCCTTTTGAAAATTCAGGAAGCTGCAACTGATTGGTCAATTGAATCAAAGCCACTTTTTCTGTTTTTATCACTTCACCACTCACGGGTAAGTAATAAGTTAGAGTATAATAGGCAAACGGAATGTTTTGGAGTTCACATACAGCGCCAGTAATGTTGTTGCTGTAATTGGGTTCGTAAATATAGCCATAAAAATTTTTACCGGTGGATACACCCAATGTTTTGAATGTTTTGGTGGCGTGCTTTATAGAAACAGGATAACTATCCAGGGTTGTTTCAGCACCAAAATCTTCTTCGGCTAAAAAGTTCATCGGCATGGTAAATAATCCAGCCCACGATAAATCGAGGTAATGCTCCCATATCCACATATAATGAGGTACCTGGGTCATTATGCCGTTCCATATGGCGTTGCGCTGCATATCCATGGGAACATCGGCCTCTACATTGGTGCCATATTCCCCATTTATTATGGAGGCATTATTCAGTTTATTGCGGAAGTCAAAATCACGTATTACCTGATCATCCAGCATTTTATCAGAATACAAGTGGTACTGCAAAACGTCCAGTTCCTTGATGGTATCTAGCTGTATAATCTGGTCGTCACTGGCACTTGTGGTTTGAATGTGGTTGAATGGGTCGATGGAGGCCATGTATTGGCTCATTTCGCTATGCCAAGTCATTACTCCGGGCCACCATTGCGCTGTTTGGCTGTTATGGATTCCAGTAAACTGCACTTCGTTAAAAAACTCCCAGGAAAACAGGTTTTTTGAATAGCCCCAGCGGCCAACAATATAACGCAACAATTTTTTGGTTTGTTTTTTACAGTCCTCGTTTCGGAAATACTCTTCAGCCCGGGCTACATAACCACCATTTGTAAGATTGTAAGGGTTATCGGCCCACATTTCATTTACGTTTTCGGAAAACATGCCGTGCTGAAAAATCGCCAACTGCATAAAAACGTCGGTAGCTTCACCCAGGTTCATTAATGAATCAGTCATGGCGGCAGCTTTTTGGCTGTAATAACCCAATCCATCGTAAAAAGTTGTTTTTTTCCATTCCAACGCTTGTTGAGCAAACGGAGTATGCCAATAGCGGAATGTGTTGGCTTTCGAAACCGATAAATTTTGGATGGTTTGAGTGTAATTGGGTATATTGTTCCAACCGATATTTATTCCCATAGGATAAAAGGGTTCGCCCGTAGTGTGACGGTAATATTGGTGGTTGCTGGCATCGTTATGAACAAATCCTTTGCTGTTGCCTTGAGCCACTTCAATTTCAGTAATATCAGAACTTACCATTCCACTCTCATCAATAACTTTAACTACTATGGTATGGGTACCCACTTGTTCGGTGTTAAACCGGAACATCCATGCTTGATAGCTTGAATCAGCCGTCCAAACCGTGTTTTCGAGCCTAGCTTTCATGTAATAAAAGCAAGGAATGGTAATTATTTTACCATCGGGACAAGTAATTTCGGCATCGGCTTTTACCTCATCGGGATTGTATACATTGGTATAACTGGCATTGATTTGAAAAATGCCTTCAATCTTTTTATTTGTTTCGGGCTGTTGGGTAACTATGCTAAGGTTGCTAAGTTTCTGATCCGGATCCATCACAAATAGGGTGGTTGAGGCACTGGATTTTTTACCGTCGTTATCGGTTAACGTAAGATTCAAGGTATAGATGCTGTCCTGCAAATAAGTATGAGTAGCTTCAACCCCATTGGCTGTGGAACCATCGCCAAAATCCCAAAGGTAATCGGTAATTTGTCCATCGTAGTCGTAGGATTCCGAAGCATCAAATAAAATTTCTTCACCAATAAAAACCTTGTTTTTCGATACAGTGAACAATACCTTCGGAGAACCATCGCCCAATTCCGGATTGCTTAATTTCACGTCATCGAACCATACATCGGCTTCAGCTTCACCTGGGTTATCAACACAGGCGGCTAATTGCAATTGGGTAAACTGTTTTTGCATGGCTGGGGTGAGGTCCATTTTGCATTCTACCCAAGTGTTGGCAGGAGGTTGAAACGCCCAATCGGGAGCCCAACTTTCAATTAGCACCTGACTTCCGTTCCAGAATTTGGCAAAAATACGGCCTTGTGAACTGCAGCGGAGTTTGAAGGTTAAGGTATTGTTATAACCTATATTGACTCCACTAGGAAAGTTCATGGTTACATAATGCCAGTTTCCGGTAATTTTTTTATAATAACCCACTTTTGCACTCGGATTTGAACCGGTTGCATCGGGATTATCAACTACTCCATAAGAACCTTCAGCTGTAAAATCGGGTGTAGTGCCTACTGTTTCAAAATCGGCAATTATCTGTGCTGGAAGCCAAAGCGCAAATTGAAAGGCAAATAGTGTCAGAAGTATTAGTTTTTTCATGCGGATGTATTTTAAATCGTTTTATTTCTATAACCCTTTTATGCTTAAACATAGTGCTGTGTTTGTAACCTAGTTTTCACAGTGCTAATGCCTTCAAAATTACCTGAAACAACGGTTAATTTATGTCAGAAATGTATCCTGTACTATAACGTATGTACTATTTTCTATCAACCGAGAAGATACTTCAAGAATTCAAACCCTACATTATTGGTAAAGGCATACCATAAAAAGGGTATATAAAATGCCCAATCTGTGGGATTTTACATTGCTTCAAATCAAACCAACTTTGTATCGTAATAAATACATGATTGTGTTTTGTTCGATGGCTGTTGCCAGAGGACTTTTTATAAGCAAAACTTTAATAATCAGGAACATGAAAAACTACGCTTTTTGCCCCATTTCAGATAACAAAATTAACGAGCGGGTTGCCCGTATCAATGGAGTTCTTACCGTTTTGATTCTTTTAGCTTTTGGATATACACACAACATCCTGTTCATTGTTTTTCTGGGTATTGATTTTCTTTTTCGGGCCACTTCCTATTCAAGCTATAGCTTATTGGGAATCACTTCTCGTGCCTTTCTTAAATACCTGCCATTTGAAACCCAATGGATTAATGCAGGTCCGAAGATTTTTGCTGCACGCATTGGACTGCTTTTTACCTCATTGATATTTTTTTCAGCACTCTTTTCCTTAAGTACCGCATCGCTGGTAATTGCAGCCATTCTGGCTCTTTTTTCCTTTTTGGAAGGAGCATTTGGAATTTGTGTGGCCTGCATTATTTACCCGTACATTTATAAACTCATTTATCAAACAAAATTCAGATAGGATTATTTTTTCAAGAAAAATAATAGGTTAGCTTGTAGTTCAGTCTATTTTAAATCCTTGAATTGGTGAAGTGCTAATCATGTACTTTGAAGCCATTTCCATTAGGAAGGGACAAGAAGCCAAAAACATAACCGGTGCCGTTAAAGGCTTAACAATCACAAGTAACCTGTTACGATTGATTATAAATATCCTGAATCACTAATCCTGCCAGGGTAAATCCAAAAATAGCCGTAATGTGTGCTGTAGTTCCGTTTATTACTGCTTTTTTGCTACACCATTCATGGTCAGTCAAATCAGGGTCTCCTATAGCATTCTTAACTTTTGGGCATAAACAGGCATCGGTACCACACGATGTGCCTTGTCCTTTATTTGTAAGCAATTCTTCGCTATAAACACACAAAAATTCAGTGGGCAACCTTTAACTTTCCAAAATTCTTCCACGCGTATTTTGGTTGGGTCAATTTTAAGAGATGCACCCATGGATGAAAATAATACGGCATTGGTTCGGGTGGCTTTGCGTATCAAATCCATTTTATTACTGAGGCTGTCAATGGCATCAATAATATAGTCGTATGAATCCAATTCAAACGAAGCGGAAGTTGACTGTTCGTATATTTTCTGAATGGACTGAATAGTAGCAGATGGATTTATTTCAAGGAGCCGTTGCTTCAGCACTTCAGTCTTTACTTGACCAACCGTTTGTGTGGTAGCGTGCAGCTGACGGTTAATATTGGTAATGCAAACCAAGTCAGAATCTACAATGGTTAAGTATTGTATGCCACTGCGTATAAGGCTTTCGGCACACCAACTTCCAACACCCCCAATTCCGAAAATAATCACCCGTTTCGACGCCATATTTGCCATGACTTCGTTCCCCAATAGCAGCTCGGTACGCTGAAATATTCCCTTTTTTGATGTCATCGGCAACTATTCTTTAATGCTTTTTTATGTTTCAATTTAAAAATTGAAGCTGCAAATTTATAAAAAAAGTCATAGTGGCAAATTTACAATCGATTCATTAACCTGAAAACTCCTTTTATTGTTTGTTGCAAGCTCTTTTCAGGGGAAAGTGAAGCGCTTCGCTAAAGCGAGACCGTTTGCTAACTTCAGGTAAAGTTCTTAAAAAGTGATTAATCTGATTATACCTATCACAATTATTTTCTTTGTTTTATCATCGATGCTTTGAGATTGGTTTTCATCCCCTCCCCACTTTCAAGCAAAACCGCTGGCAATTCGCTGTTTGAAGGCGATGGACTGACATCAACATCCCATAATTGCACATTTTTATAGTGTTCCATGTAGATACCGTATTTAAAGAAGTCTTCGGTTACATCACCCCATTGAAACCGGCTTTGGATGATTTTCAAATCGGATACATACCGACCCTGAAATGCGGAAATATCGGAAGAAAAGAGTTGGTTGGAACCCATAGCCCCGCGTAGGTCAATATTTCCACCCGCTGATTGGTTCAACAATCCTGGCAATACCTCCAATTTCACGTTTTCAAAAGTCAACCCTTCAATGTTGCTTTCGGCAGAACCATAAACCAAAATACCATTTTCCGAGCGACAGGTTATATCCCTAAAAGAAATATTCTTGATGAACCCAATGGTGGTGTTGGGTTTGCTTGGTAACGCTGAAATATGGATGGGTTCTCCGTTACCCCACCAGTCGCCCGTATGCAAGCGGGTTTCAATAAAAACCTGTGAAACCGTAACGTTTTCAATGGATCCGGAATCGCGCACAAAAATGCCAATGCCCCGGTTGGAGTTGGTAATGGTACTATTGCTGATATTGATGTTGCGAACCGTGTTTTGATCTTCAAAACCTATGCGGATGCCGCTGGAACGCGATTGTAGGTTGCAATTGGTGATGTTGATATTTTCAGACAAATGGCGTAGGTTGTAATATCCAGGAAGTTCATAATGATACCCATATCCGGTAATAGCAATGGCATCGTCGCCGGCACGGATGTCGCAATCGGAAACATTTACATTGGTGCATGAAGTAATGTCTAATCCATCACTGTTAGGCGTTTCCAGGCTGTTCCATATTTTTACGCCTTTCACAACACATTTTTGCATTGCGAGAAAATTACCATTTGTCGAGGTCTCTGAGGCAAGGGCATTACCGGTCCATCGCCAATTCCGCTGGTCACTTTTCGAAAATCAGCTCCCTGACGGGTAAATTGGGTTCCTCCCCATTCAATTTTTTTGGGAGTTTTCCAGTCGAAAAAAGCTTCTTCGTTCCCATCGATGGTTCCTTGTCCGGTGATGGACACATTTTCAGCTTTTAAAGTAAACAGGATTCCATAAGTGGTGGTATCGAAATTTCCGGTTTGGAACGGCTGGTAGTCCTTTATATTGGAACTTCCTTTTAGAATGGCGCCGCTTTCGAGGTGCAGGTTTGTATTCGATTTTA
>JAIFNJ010000085.1 GCA_020047835.1 Bacteroidota bacterium | reverse complement strand
CATGGCCACGTTTACCTTAGTATATCCTTCGCGGATAAGACGCTGGGTTTCATGTAAAAAAACAGGAATATAATCGGCGTAGCCATCTTGAGTATCTTGACGAACGTTGTGACCTACAAAAAAGCTTTGTAACTGAAAAATGCCTTCAAAAGCTTTGGAAGCATAAGGTGCAGGTCCTTCGGTATGAAGGTGTTGAATTTTTACATTCCTGAATTCGCCACTTTTACCTCGTTCACACATGGCTTCAATAAGCCGCTGAGGAGCGCAGGCTACACTGTGAATGTGAATTCTATCGTTAGTTTTTATAATTTTTACCGCCTCTTGGGCTGAAACAAATTTAATGGGTTGGTGCATGATACATCGATTTTTGGATTAAAAAACGATGCCAAAGATAGAATTATATTTTAACGCTATGGATTGGGTTCTACATGATAAAAGTCATGATGGCATAGCGTTACGACTTTTTATTTGCCACTTGCTTCAAAAATAGTTTTAATCGTGTATATCATAATTTTCAGGTCCACATATAGCGACATATCTTCCAAATAAATCATATCATAGTTTAGCCGATTAATCATTTCATCCACATTCTCGGCGTAACCAAACTTTACTTGCCCCCATGAAGTTATTCCTGGTCTGACTTTAAATAATAATAAGTAATGGGGAGCTTTTTGTACTATCTGATTCACAAAGAATTCTCTTTCAGGTCTGGGCCCAACTAGTGACATATCACCTTTTAACACATTATAAAATTGGGGCAATTCATCCAAACGTGTTTTTCGCATAAACCGACCAAATGGAGTAACCCTTGGGTCTTCTTTACTACTTAAAGCTGGGCCATTTTTCTCAGCATCAACGTACATTGACCTAAATTTATATATTTTGAAGGGTTTGCCATAGCGACCCATTCGTGTATGTGAATACAAAATTGGTCCTTTCGATGTAAATTTTATCCACAAGGCTAGTACTAGGAATAAAGGGCTAAGAAGTATTAAAGCAATGGTTGAAAAAGCAACATCAATTACCCGTTTCATGTTATCCTGCCATGCTGGTAATAACTCGTGTGACAATTCTATTAACGGCACTCCAAAGAGCGAAGACATTTTTACAGAGCCCGACATAATATCCAATAAATCGGGAATGGCTTTGGTTAACACATTAGTGGCCTTAGTTTTCACCAAAATTTGCTGAATTTTTTCCCGTTCCGAAGGTTCAATAGCTATAATCACTTCCTCAATTTTTTGTTGGTTTATAGTAGTAATCAAAGTATCCAGTTTGCCTAAGTTTGGAATGTAGTCACTTAAAGGGGTTTCGTGGTTTCCATTTATGGTAATGAATCCAACAATTTGATTTCCGGCTGACTTTGGTTTGCGTTGCAAATCGAAATAAAGTTGCACTGCTAGTTCATTGCTTCCAATTATTAAGGTGGGGAAACCAATTTTATGATTTTGAATTTTTGAATTCATTCGGGTGGTTAATATTACCCTTGGTAAATAGGTCAAGGTAAAGTGAACTCCCCACAGGAAAAAAAAGGATTGATAATAGTTTTTATAAGATATGATGGTATCGTCAAGTATTAATAGGAAAAATATAAAGATTACCCCTAACGTTATAATGAATATGGTTTTTCCTAATTCTTGCAACCGCGATTTCCGGTAAATATCATGGTATTCTCCCGACACATAATATATTAATAACCAAAACAAGGGAATTAAAATTATTCCGGCATAGAAGTTATTATTGAAAATTTCCTGACTTGATGGAGTATATAGGGGCGCCGTAATTACTATTTTGCGATACATAAAAAACAATACCCACGATATCAAGGCAGAGAAATAATCTGCTATAACATATTTAGCAACTTGAATCTTAGGTCTTTTCTGAATCATTTTTTTACTATTGTACAATTTTTAAATTATCAACCCACACTTTAGGATTCAAAACTAATGATTGTTCCAAGGCTGAATTAGTTGCATAATTGTAATTATTCAGCGAAATTTTAAACTTAGTTCCCGTAGGATAGGCTGAAAAAGTACCGTATAAATCGAGGTAAATTTTTTTCCATTCAGTTGTTGGATTAAAAGAAACTAAGGGGATGGTTATGTTTTCACCCTTATTGTTTATTAAGAGTGCCAATGCAAAATACATGTCTGATTTGAAATTCATTTCCAAAAAATATCCCTGAGTTATATTCTCTGGCCTTGAAATTTCATCCACAGAAACCTCATAAAAAAGATTTGTAGAGCTATCCATCTCAATTAAACCACAATAAGCACCTTCAATGGGCGCTTTTGAATCTTTTATAAAACCATATTTAACGGTAGCATCGTGTTCAAATTTTATGGAGCCTTCATCAAAATTCTCTTTCCAGGAAATTTGAGTTAATGCATCATCATAACCCACCGTAGGATTAATTGTAATTACTTCTGTACTTTTTAATTCTTTCGAAATCCGGTATGATTCATAAAAAGGATAAAACGTTCTACTGGTGCTCATTCCATTTACTTTAATTCCTGCTGAAATCATTATATCCGCCATTCCTTCAGTTAAAACAGGAATCGTTGCAGGTAATTCAAAAACACCAATCAATTCAGTATTCACATAAACCCAAGCATCACTAATACCTAATGATTGTTCGTGTTCCAAAGATATATTGTCGATTTGGATGTACGAGGGAATGCTTTCAGAAGGATTGATAAAATCGCAGCTGTAAGTAAAAAGCATCATAAGTATTATACTTGTGTTGGTACCAATTCGGAATTGCATAGGCAACAAGTTTCAATGTAAAACGATGTTTTATATGAATTATTGCAAAGAAAAGAAAAAATGAAGCGGATTATAAGAAGTTAACACATACCCTAAGTTTTTCTTTAACCTTTTCCATCACTCTAAAGGTATGGCACTCATTCTCAATGGAATTCAATGGGGTAGTATGTTTTATAATATTTTGGGAGAAATTTTCCAATTGCTTCGCAATTAGTTTATCCGAGGTGTTATTCAATGAATCGGTGCAAGTAATAAATTCTTGAGATGCTTGGGTACATTTCACCAAGTTTTGTTTAAAATCAATTCGATAATTAGAATTATATTCATAGGCCTTAATTACATGCTGCATCTCTTTTTCAACAGAATTTACTGAAATATTTGCAACGCTGCCGTTGTTAAAGTCCATGCGGAGGTTTATAATGTCGGGAATTTCTGAAAAAGAAGAGATGGTATTTGCGGTTACTCTTTTCAAATTTTTAGAAAACAAAGGCAAGATGCCGCTAACCTGCTGCCGCACAATGGGTAATAAATTCTTTTCATTCATTCCGGTAAATAGGCAGTCAACCAAAAGTGGTGTTTTACTTACCTTAATATATTCGGCAAAAGCATCATGAAACATAAAAGCATGGTTAATCTGAATTATTACCGCTGCTTCATCTTTTAATTTCACCAAATGCTGGTGCTCCTCATAATTTAGATAGTAAGTATTGTGTAAAAAAACAGGTTTAGAATATTGAAGTGCCATCTCAATCAAAGGAAGGTAGGTATTTTCTGAAGCTGCAAATACAAAGGCATCTGCATGTAAAACCATATCGGCAAAA
Organism: Bacteroidota bacterium; assembly: GCA_020047835.1. Taxonomy (GTDB): domain Bacteria; phylum Bacteroidota; class Bacteroidia; order Bacteroidales; family SZUA-534; genus GWE2-40-63. The sequence goes on along the minus strand of JAIFNJ010000085.1, from coordinate 10,536 downwards.
CTACAGAATACGGGCTTATCTTTTAAATCTTTAGGAATTTCAAATTGAAAACTTGGGTCAAAAATTCCTGAAAGGCAAAAGGCTGGATTTTCTTCAATGGCCTTAATATATTGGTGATGGTTGGTATTTCCGACAACAGCTATTTTGAGCATGCAACTAGTTTTTTACAAAACTATGTGAATTACTATTCACTATGCAATGGTTTGGAAGATTCTTATTAACGCTGAGTTGTTAATAAATGGGGCAATAACGATTTTTTAAATTAATAATCAGAGTTTAGTTTATTTTTTATGCCAGTTAGAAATAGTTAAAAGCATATACGTTTGAAATTAGAAAAAATCTGGTAATTGCATATACATTGCGCCTCAAACGATTCCTTCCTTTAGAATATCGTGAATGTGAATCATACCAACATATTTTGTTCCATTAACAACAATAAGCTGGGTAATATTATTCTGTTCCATTACCTGAAAGGCTTGAACGGCTAACTGATTTTCATCGATGGTTCGTGGGTTTTTCCCCATAATATCTTTGGCTAGTAACTCGTTTATGGGCCTTTTAGTTATTAACATCCGCCGAAGGTCACCATCTGTAATAATTCCGGTAAGTTCCCCTATATTATTGACAACAGCGGTAGCACCCAATCTTTTTGTAGTCATTTCCATAATAACACTATCAATGCTGGCATCTTCTGCTATTTGCGGTTTTAGGTTGTTGTGGTACAAATCGTTAACCCTCAGGTACAATTTTTTACCTAAAGTACCTCCTGGATGATACTTGGCAAAATCAATGGACGAAAACTCCCGGTATTCAAGCAGCGCAACTGCCAAAGCATCCCCCATTACTAATTGTGCTGTGGTACTCGAGGTTGGCGCTAAATTGTTTGGGCATGCTTCACTTTCAATATAGGCATTTAATATGTAATCGGCCTGCTGAGCAAGCACCGAATGAGTATTTGATATCATAGCAATGAGCTTATTGCCCATTGTTTTTAGCAATGGGATAAGAACTTTTATCTCTGGTGTATCACCACTTCGTGAAACACAGATAACCACATCATTTTTCTGTACTATTCCTAAATCACCGTGTATGGCATCCGCTGCGTGCATAAAAATAGCCGGTGTTCCGGTACTATTAAGAGTAGCTACAATTTTTTGAGAAATATTGGCGCTTTTTCCAATACCGGTAATAATAACTCGGCCTTTACTTTGATAAATAAGCTCCACGCATTTAGCAAAATCATCATTGATAAACGGAACTAAGTTTTTTATAGCATTAGCTTCATGAAGTACTACTTTCTTTCCCGATTCAATTATTTCGATGTGGTTTTTCATTAAATTATATTTTGAACAAATATAGTGAGCTATTTTAAAACAAATTATAAAAATATTCATCTGTATCCAGACTTTTTATAATAATAATGCGTTGTTAGTAATCCATAATAATTATAAATTCAGTAAGTTATAAGAATTCATAGACCTACTGAGCAAGTAGAAACCAAGAACTATAATAATTACTTTAAACAAAAAGGGGTAACATGGTTATTAATGAATAATTTTTAGTAACTTAGTTAAACAATGTTAGCGTTGTATTAATTTAGCGCTCCAAAAAATAAAATTGCACTGAAAGTGTGTTGAAGTATGGAATTAACCAGTCAATTAAAAAAGCATTTCGGTTTTGATACTTTTAAAGGGAATCAGGAAGAAATCATTCAAAATTTATTAGCAAAGAGGGACACATTTGTTCTTATGCCCACAGGTGGCGGAAAATCATTATGCTATCAGTTACCGGCTTTAATATTGGAAGGTACGGCTATTATAATTTCTCCGCTAATTGCCCTCATGAAGAATCAGGTAGATGCTATGCGAGGTTTTAGTGAGGTAGATGGGGTTGCTCATTTTCTGAATTCATCGTTGTCAAAATCGGAAATACAAGCGGTTAAAACCGATATCCTGGGTGGAAAAACAAAGATGCTCTATGTAGCGCCTGAATCGCTTACCAAAGAAGAAAACATAAAATTTTTAAAGCAGCTTACCATCTCATTTTATGCGATAGATGAAGCACATTGTATATCAGAATGGGGACATGATTTCAGACCGGAATATCGTAGAATAAGACCTATTGTTGAGGAAATTGGGAAAGCTCCCATTATTGCATTAACAGCAACGGCCACTCCTAAAGTACAGAATGATATTCAAAAAAACTTGGGTATGATTGATGCCGATGTTTTTAAATCGTCGTTTAATCGGGCGAACCTTTATTATGAAATAAGACCTAAAACCGATGCTACCAAAGAAATCATTAAGATTCTGAAGAATAATGTGGGGAGGTCGGGGATTATCTATTGTTTAAGTCGCAAAAAAGTGGAGGAATTGGCCGAAACCCTTCAAGTGAATGGTATCAGTGCATTGCCCTACCATGCTGGAATGGACTCAAATACCCGTTCGGGGAACCAGGATAAATTTTTGATGGAGGATGTTGACATTATTGTTGCCACCATTGCTTTTGGGATGGGTATCGATAAACCCGATGTCCGTTTGGTAATTCACTATGACATACCTAAAAGTTTGGAGGGTTATTATCAGGAAACCGGGCGCGCCGGGCGTGATGGCGGAGAAGGGAAATGCATAACCTTTTATTCCTACAAAGACATTCAGAAACTTGAAAAATTCATGCAGGGAAAACCTGTAGCTGAACAAGAAATTGGTCGTCATTTGCTGTTAGAAACCGTTTCTTATGCAGAATCAGCTCTTTGTAGGCGCAAACATTTATTGCACTATTTTGGGGAAGATTATACGCAAGACAATTGCGAATCGTGCGATAATTGCCTGAATCCGAAAGAACAATTTGAGGGAGAGGAATATGTTGAAATGGTTTTACAAGTAGTGCTGGCAGTAAAAGAGTATTTTAAAGCGGACCATATTGCCAATATTCTTTGTGGAACAGCCAATTATGGCGTTAAATCATACAAACATCATCACATACCCGAATTTGGAATTGGAAGTGAAAAAGATATAAAATTTTGGAATGCTGTAATTAGGCAAATGCTTATTGCTAAACTTTTATCAAAAGACATTGAAAATTACGGATTGCTTAAAATAACACCTAAAGGACATGCTTTTTTAGAAAAACCGGAATCATTCATGTTAATACATGACCACGATTACGATAAAGAAGAAGAGGAATTATCTGCTCCGCAGAGTGGCGGTTCAGCCGATCCAAATTTGTTCAGCATGTTAAAAGACTTGCGCAAAAAAATTGCCAAAGAAAAAGGATTGCCACCATTTGTAATCTTTCAGGATCCATCGTTGGAAGATATGTCCATTCATTACCCCATAACTTTAGACGAAATGCAGAATATGACCGGCGTTGGGGCAGGAAAAGCACAGCGTTACGGGAAAGAATTTTGCGATTTGATTGCAGCTTATGTAGTTGAGAATGAAATTGACCGCCCGGTAGATTTGATTGTTAAATCCATTGTAAATAAATCGGGGTTAAAAGTATATATAATCCAGAGTATCGATCGTAAAGTTTCATTAGAGGCAATTTCGCAATCGAAAGGAATTGAAATGAATGATTTGTTGAAAGAGATTGAAGCCATTGTTTTTTCAGGAACAAAACTCAATATTGACTACTATATAAACGAAGTGCTTGATCAGGATCATCAGGATGAAGTATATGAATTTTTTAAAGAAGTTGCTAAAAGTGAATCGATTCAAGAAGCCCTCGATGAGTTAGGTGAAGATGAATACACCGAAGAAGATATAAGGCTCATGCGAATAAAATTCATTTGCAACGAGGGTCATTAAAAAAACCTTTTATAAAAACCGCTTTGTAACCATTAGCGGTTTTTTTGTTCCTGTTGAACAACTTATTTTATTTAAAGCTATAAAGGGTTATTATTTGTCGTTGGCGGTTCCCTTAAGCAGAGGAACAAAAGAAAATGCACCATGATTTTCTTCCAATAGTTCACCTGAATTAGTTTTAATATAGCGCATCATGGTTTGTGTTTTTTCACCTATCGGAACAACCATAAAGCCGCCGGGTTTAAGTTGTTCAATGAGCAACTTTGGAATATCAGGAGCTCCTGCAGTTATCAATATTTTATCGTAAGGACCATAAGTAGGTTTTCCCAAATAACCATCGCCATAAAAAAATTGAGGATTGTACCCTAATTTGGGAAGAAACTGCTGAGTTTTCAGAAACAAACCCCGTTGCCGTTCTATGGTATAAACTTTTGCTCCAAGTTCAATTAATACGGCGGTTTGATATCCGGAACCGGTGCCTATTTCAAGTACTTTATCGCCTTTTGCTAAATCAAGTAATTCTGTTTGAATGGCTACCGTAAAAGGTTGTGAGATGGTTTGACCGCTTCCAATGGGAAATGCTTTATCGACATACGCAAAATTTACAAAGGCACTGTCCATAAACTGATGCCGCGGAATTTTTCCAATGGCATCAATTACCCGCTTATCTTTTATTCCTTTTTGGATAAGTTCATTTACCAACTGTTGCCTAAGTCCCTTTTCCCGGTATCCGTCGTTATGCATCTATTACTAATTATTAAAGTTCACAAGATAAAATATTTAATCTAATGAATGAATAAATATTTTGTTCCGTTTAATGAGTAGCATTTTAACAGCATTCGGAATTTTAGGATTGTTTCTTTTTCGGTTTTGATTTTTTAAGCATTCTTATTGACTTTGACTATCTGAAAAGAAGTCATGGTTTTTAAAAATAACAAAGTCTAAATAAGTAGCCAAGTTAAAACATTTAAAATAGTATCTTAATTTGTTTTACTTTGACTTGTTAAATTGCCATTGATACTATGGGTGAATTTACTATTTTTGCTTCCACGTTAAATCCCAAAACATTGAATGCAGAACTCTTTATTGCCCGCAAAATAACCCAATCAGGGGATAACAAACGACAAATTTCAGGACCCATCGTTAAGATTGCCGTTTTTGGCATTGCTCTTGGTTTAGCGGTAATGATTTTGAGTGTTGCCATTGTAACTGGGTTTAAAAATGAGGTTAAGAATAAAGTGATTGGCTTTGGATCACACATTCAAATTACTAATTTCGACTCAAATAATTCATTTGAAACTACGCCTATTTATAAAGGCCAAATTTCGCAAGAATTAATAAACCAAATTGACGGGGTAAAACATTCTCAAGTTTTTATTACCAAATCAGGTATAATTAAAACTTCCCAAAATATTCAAGCCATAATTCTTAAAGGTGTTGATAAATCGTATGAATGGACTTTTTTACAAAGTTGCCTAATTCAAGGTGAAGTTCCATTGTTTAACGATTCGATCAAATCAAACCAAATTTTAATTTCAGAGTATATTTCGAATTTATTGCAGTTAAAAACAGGAGATAATTTAACTGTTTATTTTGTGCAGGATCCTCCAAGAATGAGGCCTTTTGTGGTTTGCGGTATATATAAGACCAGTATTGAGGATTTCGATAAATCGTTTGCCTTGGTTGATTTAAGGCACCTTCAGAAATTGAATAATTGGAACGAGGAACAAATTAGTGGTTACGAGATTCTGATTAATAATTACGATAATTTGGAGGCATTAACCGATAGCGTATTTGATGTAGCCGGGTATCAGTTTACAGAAGATGGTTCAAAGCTTAAAATTAGCAACATTAAACAGCGATATCCTCAAATATTTGATTGGCTCAATTTGCAAGATATTAATGTTTGGATAATATTGGCTCTTATGCTTGTTGTTGCCGGATTTAATATGATATCAGGATTACTTATCCTAATTCTGGAGCGAACAAATATGATAGGTTTACTAAAAGCAATTGGTTACAACAATTGGGAAATCCGTAAAATATTCCTCTACCAATCGGGGTTTTTAATTTCAAAAGGCCTGTTTTGGGGAAATATAATTGGCATTTCGCTTTGCCTGGTTCAATATTATTTCGGAATTATTCCTTTGGACGCCTCGGTTTACTACATCGATAAAGTTCCCATTAATTTGCAAATTTTACCACTTATATATCTAAATATAGGGACATTGATGCTTACCGTAGGCATGATGATAATACCATCGTTATTAATAACGCGCATTAGTCCGGCAAATGCTATTAAGTTCAATTAAAGTTTATTAACAGTAATAATAATGAGGAGGACTCCTCGCTCATTATAGTGCACTAAAGACCCTATTATTCTTTTGGTGAAGAACTCCTTTCACCGGCTGTTCCTGGTTTTCTGCGATGATAATACTTCTTTTTTGGTTTTGCGGTTCGGGGAATTTCAGAGGCAACTTCAGCCACCGGGTCATTTGTAGAAGTTGGTGGAACAACGGCAACAGGTGGTTTATTAATTGATTTATTGGGCGCGTTTTGTGGGGAATTGGTGCGCTTTGGAAATTCCTTGCGGGGGTTTCTATTATCTTGATTGAGTGATGATTTAAACCGTTCCAGGGTCAAGGTAACATCTTCTTTTTGATTCATAAAATCCACTTCATGAATACGATGGACTCTTTTTATCCGGAAGAAATTAACTATTGAAAGGGCCAATGCAACAACAGCAACTAATAGAGCTATGGAACTTGTTCCTTCAAAAATGCCAGTGGAGGCAAATAATGGAGTGGTAAGGAATATGGCTATTCCAAAAGAAATTAATGTTTTTATCATACTATAAAATTTAAATTCAACTACATCAGAAATAAATAAAAGAATCTGCCAATATAAAAATAAATAAACAAACCTATCACGTCATTAATTGTAGTAATAAAAGGACCTGTTGCAACAGCCGGATCAATCTTTATTCGGTGAAGGAATAAAGGTATAAAAGTACCAAATAGCGAAGCAAAAATAATTTCAACTACCAAAGCCACACTAACCGAAAGAGTTAGAGCAATTGAATGGTGAATGGCTATATTGTATATCAACAAAAGGGAGCTTAGAATTAATCCATTAAGCAGCGCGATGGTAACTTCTTTAACTAATTTGCGTCCCGTAGAATCCAAACCTAGCGATTTATTCGCAAGGCCTTGCACAATAATGGATGAGGACTGAATTCCCGCATTTCCCCCCATAGCAGTAATCAACGTGATAAAAATGGCCATTTCAGGGTATATTTTTAATTCATCGGCAAACCCGCCAATTATTAACGAACCTAAAACACCACCAACCATTCCAATAAAAAGCCAAGGAATCCGGGCCCGGGTAAGCTTAAAAATTGAATCCGAAGCCTCAACATCGCCACTAATACCCGAAATCATTTGGTAGTCTTTTTCAGCACCCTCTTTAATTACATCTACTATGTCGTCAATGGTAATTCTGCCCTTCAGTCTTCCAATGGAATCAACTACTGGAACGGCTACCAGATTGTATTTTTCCATTAGATTTGCTACATTCTCGGCCTCAGTATCTGTTTTTACCGAAATGATATCAGTATTACAAATATCTTTAATCAACGTTTTTTCCGGAGCAAGTAAAAGCTTTTTGAGAGGGAGCGTTCCTTTAAGAACATTCGAGTCGTCAACTACATAAACAAAATAAATTTCATCAACTTCTTCCGCTTGTTTTCGTATTTCTTCTATACATGTTATGACGGCCCAATTTTCATTAACTGAAATCAATTCAGTGGCCATCAATCCACCCGCAGTGTCCTCATCATAATTGAGCAAGTCAACAATATCGCCGGCTTGATCTACATCACTAATGTGAGAAAGAACTTCATCTTGCTTTTTTTCAGGCAGTTCAGCAATAATGTCCGCGGCATCATCAGAATCCATGTTATCAATGAACACTGAAGCAATTTCCTCACTGGATAAATGATGCAGAAATTCTTCCCTTACATCTTCTTCCATCTCTATCAGCACGTCTGCTGCCAGATCTTTGTTGAGATGCAGATAAATAAAACGGGCATCCTCAGCATCCACTTCATCAAATATTTCAGCAATATCAACAGGATGCAAATCGTTGGTAAGGTTTTGCACCAATTCAATATCTTGCTGCTGAATGCCAGCAACCAGTTTTTCAATATATTCTCTGGTTAATTCAAAATGCATAAATCGGTTCTATTTAGCTTCTTTAAGTAGCTTTTCTATTAGTTGCGTAAGTTCAATAAATTCCTGAACACCTAATTGTTCGGGGCGTTTACGAAATATTTCCTGTTCGGGCTTCAAATTTAGTAAAATACTTTTTAAGCTATTCGATAAAGTTTTCCTCCGTTGATTGAACCCGGTTTTAATTACTCTAAAATACAGCTTTTCGTCGCAGGGTAAATGACTTACTTGGTTACGTACGATGCGAATTACGCCCGATTTAACTTTTGGCGGCGGGTCGAACACTTGTTCATTTACCGTAAAAAGATATTCAATGGTATAAAAAGTCTGAAGCAAAACACTGGTAATGCCATAAGTTTTTGATCCGGGTTTTGCCGCAATACGCTCAGCCACTTCTTTTTGAAACATTCCAACCATTTCCGGCACTAAATCACGATGTTCAAGAATCTTGAAAAGAATCTGGCTCGAAATATTAAATGGAAAATTTCCAATTATAGCTATTGGCTCTTGAAAAAGTTTATCGAGCGGTAGTTTTAAAAAGTCACCCTGAATTATTTTGTCAGCCAGCTGTGGAAAGTTCTTTTCCAAATAGGCCACGGATTCTCTGTCAATTTCAACCACATGCAAATTATTCGTTGGATTTTCAAGCAAGTATTGAGTTAAAATGCCCATTCCTGGTCCAATTTCAAGTATCATCTTTGGAGCCATTGGCGAAAAACTCTCTGATATTTTACGGGCAATATTCTGATCTTTAAGAAAATGCTGACCTAAGTGCTTTTTTGCCCGTACTTTTTCCATTCCTGTGGTTTTAAAATCGGCGCAATTTACGGTTTTACCTTAATAAATAATCCAATAATTGAAGGGAATTTTAATATTGCATTCGATATTAGTTTACGAAGCTATATAACTCATATCTTAAGGTCAGAAAGCTTCAATACGAATGTAAGGTTTGAGTGAATTTTTGGCTTTAATATATTTTAGATTACTATTTTATCTCTTGGAAATGCTTACTAAACTAAATTCATAAAATTGTCTGTTATCTTTGCTGGTATGGATTGGAATAAAAAAATCATTGGAGTATTAAAAATTGGCATCATTGCAGGAAGTATTTCTTTTATTAGCCATCGGCTTTGGGTTGAATACCAAAGTGGGGTATTTGCTTTTGAACTAGATAGACTAGATAGGGTCTCCTATGCCAGTTTACTCCTAGTTTTTACATTAACCTTTGTTAATTGGTTTATTGAATCAGTTAAATGGAGGCACTTGTTGATTCCAGTTCAGGTCATTTCATTGCATGATGCATTAAAATCGGTTTTAGCCGGTATTTCAATTTCAATTTTTACCCCAAACCGCATAGGTGAATTTGGGGGGCGTATTTTAGTCCTTCAAAAAAGTGTTCGGATGCAGGGTATTTTTGCATCTCTTGTCGGAAATCTGGCTCAAACATTGGTAACTTTAGTTGCCGGGGTGCTATTTTTTCCTTTTTACATACAAAATCTATCGGTTTTCAACAAATCCAGTGAACCCTTATTGTTTACTTTATCAGTAATAGCAGCAATAGTTGGATTGCTACTTTTTTTTAATATTAAAAAACTGGTTAGGCAAGTTTATAACATCCGATGGTTCAATAAAAACCAGCAGTTTTTCAACTTTTTACTCACTTATACCAGAACCGATTTGTTAAAATACCTTGGCTTCAGTGCATTACGATATGGTATTTTTACTTTCCAATTCTATTTATTATTGCATGTTTTCGGTGTTCAATTAAACTATATATCAGCTATAATAGCTATTAGTCAGGTGTATTTTATTATGACTTTTATTCCAACTTTTGCATTGGCTGAAATAGGTGTTAGAGGTTCCGTTGCAATCTTAGTAATTGGAACGCTGTCGCCTCTTTCATCAGCTATTGTTACCGCCAGTGTTTTGCTTTGGATTATTAATTTGGCACTTCCTGCCTTAATTGGAGCGCATTTTTTGTACCGTTTTAAAGTTTAACGGTTAATTCTACTCCATTACCAAAGTTGTGATTCCTCCCAAAGCAATTTTCTTCTTCATTAATCATTCCTGGTGCTTTCAAAATTTTGTATTCCAACTAAGCAATGTGTTTTAAAAACTGGATGACGTATGAAATCCAATAAAAAAGGCCGCCCATTGATTCATGGACAGCCTTTTCCTGCTTTTTATTCCGGAATTATTATTGAATGGCTAAGGTAGCTTTTTGCCTTATGTCAGTGGATGAACTACCTACCAAGATTTCAAAAACGCCAGGTTCCAATACCCAACCATGTTGCTGAGGATTGTAATACGAAAAAGCGTCTTTTTTCAATTCAAAAGTAAGTGTTTTTGTTTCACCCGGTTGAAGCAGTGTTTTGTCAAACTCTTTCAGTTCTTTAGCGGGGCGGGGTAAAGCCGATTCCAAATCGGAAACATATACCTGAACCACTTCACTGCCAGCAACGGCACCAGTATTTTTTATATCCACGGTAAAAGTCAAGGTT
>JAIFNJ010000207.1 GCA_020047835.1 Bacteroidota bacterium | reverse complement strand
AAGAAATAGGAGAGAATGTTTTTGCAAACCCCAGAAATGCAGCTTCTGGATCCTTGAAAATTCAAAATTCATCCATAGTTGCTAAACGCCCACTCGACTGTTATCTGTATTATTTGCTGGGAAGTAAGGTACCAACTGATTCACATTTCGAAAACTTGCAGCGTTGTCGCGAATGGGGATTTAAAATTCCGACAGAAAATAAACGGTGTAATTCAATCGATGGAGTATTGCAATTTATTGAATATTGGAATATCAACAGGCGAAAACTTCCCTACGATATTGATGGAATCGTAATTAAAGTAGATTCATTGGAACAGCAGCAGCAGCTTGGTTTTACAGCTAAATCACCCCGTTGGGCCATATCGTATAAATTTAAAGCAGAACAAGCCGCTACTAAGTTGTTATCTGTTGATTTTCAGGTTGGACGCACTGGAGCTGTTACACCGGTAGCTAATTTGGAACCGGTATTGTTAGCAGGAACCACCGTTAAAAGGGCATCACTTCATAATGAAGATATTATTGCATTGCATGATTTGCATTTAAACGATATTGTTTTGGTGGAAAAAGGTGGTGAAATTATTCCTAAAATAGTTGGGGTAAATACCGATAAAAGATTGCCTGATGCTAAAAAAGTAGTTTTTATTGATAATTGTCCGGAATGTAATACAAAGTTAGTAAGAGCTGAAGGTGAAGCTGCTTATTATTGTCCAAACGAAAAAGGGTGCCCTCCACAAATAAAAGGAAAAATTATACATTTTATTAGCCGTAAGGCTATGAACATTGATAGTTTAGGCGAGGAAACAATTGAACTACTCTATTCGAACAAACTCATTGTTACTGTAGCTGACCTTTATACCCTCACAAAAGGGCAACTGTTACCCTTAGAACGAATGGCTGAAAAATCGGCTAGCAATATTATTAATAGCATTCAGCAATCAAAAGCTGTTTCTTTTGAACGACTATTATTTGGCTTAGGCATTCGGCACGTGGGCGCTACGGTGGCTAAAAATCTGGCCAAAGCTTTTGGTTCAATGGATAATTTGCGCAATGCAACTTATGAATCATTAATTGCCACCGAAGAAATAGGAGAGAAGATAGCTTTAAGTATTTTAGATTATTTTTCGGATGCTGAAAATATTAATCTCATTAACAAACTTAAGATCTCTGGGCTGCAGTTTGAGGCAGAAAAATCAGAACTAAAATCATTAAATTTAAAGGGATTATCCATTATTGCCAGCGGTAAATTGGAACATTTCAGTCGCGAAGAGATTAAAGAAATAATTGAAGCACACGGAGGCAAAGCTGTAACATCTATTTCAAAGCAAACCAGTTATTTATTAGCCGGCGAAAATATTGGCCCAAATAAACTTTCAAAAGCAGTTGAATTGGGTATTCCAATTATAACTGAGCAAGATTTTATAAAAATGATAGAATCATAACCTCGAATCATCTTCATAATAAAGTGACAACGGTTCAATATAAAAAAATCCTTTTGAGCTGGCTTTTTGAATTGTTGCTTTAATCCGCTGGCCTATTTTAAGGTTATATTTTGAAAAACTGGTTTTAGGTATTGCATGGTTGTTTCCCCATAAATCTTCCAATATATAAGTATGGTGGAAGCGCGTGGTTACTAATTCATCCACGATTTTGAAATCAGCTATGGCATTAATTCTAAAGCCATTTTCATACATCTCTTTTTCAATTAAAAAGAGTTTCCCTTTTTTTATACACAATACAAATGCATCAATTTTAAATTGCTGTGAACTAATTCCATTTGCATTGCGAATCCACTGTATATTTCCCAAAGTATCGTAAACTAACGCCACTTTTTCTTGAACCCCTAAATAGTTCACAATGGTTTTAAGTTCAATTAAATCAAATGAATAGCATTGATTTTCTTTGTAATACGGATTTTCTGGTTCAAAAAAGAGTTGTCCACTGCAATTTATCTTATCAAAATGGCAAATTACTTTTTGTCCAATTTTAAATTGATAGGGGAGATAGTATTTTTTTAAAAGCAGGAATTTTGATTGCTGATCATCTTCAAGGATATAAAATTCCTCGTTATCAACTTCAAATTGAACTTGTTTGATTAGGGTAAATTCAAATTTTTGCCCTACATTTTGTTTAGTGTATCGTTGGCTGCTCATCCAAATTAAAACTATCAAAGGAAAATATTAATAGTATTATATTGAAAATAAATAATTTGGAAATAAGAATGAAATCCACATCGAGATTAATTGGTAAAATGAACACCTTTCAATTAAATTAAAAGAGTTGAAAAACCTTTATAATTTTGAATTGTAGTCTTTTATTTTTGCCATTAGCAATTTGCTGACAGGAACTAAAGGTAATCTCAAGCTATTTTCAATCAATCCATTGCATGAAAGATATGCTTTAACTCCTGCTGGATTTCCTTCTTCGAAAAGGGAATTAATAATATCAATTAAACGATAGTGTAAATCTCGTGCTTTTTCAAAATCTCCTTTTAATGAAAACTGAATTAACTCCGAAAAAAGTGCCGGAAAAGCATTGGCCACTACTGAAATTACACCATCAAAGCCCAAAGCAATTAGTGGCAATGCGGTGCCGTCGTCACCCGATAAAACCAAAAAGTTTTTTGGTTTATTTTTAACCAGATGCATGGCTTGCGTTAAATTTCCGGAAGCTTCTTTAATTCCAATAATGTTTTTGAACTCTTTAGCTAGTTTAATGGTGGTTTGGGCATCAATATTAGAGGCCGTTCTACCTGGTACATTATACAAAATAATGGGTAAGAGCGTTGTGTTGGCTAATGCTTTATAGTGCAAATACAGGCCTTCTTGGTTGGGTTTGTTATAATATGGGGCTACTGAAAGCAACGCATCAACTCCAGGTTTATCATAGCTTCGTGCCATTTCAACCAGTTCTCTGGTATTATTACTACCGCATCCCACTACCAAGGGCAATCGTTTATTATTTACTTCAATAATATAATCTAATACGGCATGACGCTCATCATAAGTTAATGTAGGAGCTTCACTTGTGGTTCCTAATGCTACCAAAAAATTAGTGCCATTTTCAATCTGAAAATTCACAATTCTTTTTAATGCACTAAAATCAATACTTCCATCACTTCTGAATGGCGTAATAAGTGCAACGCCCGTACCTCTAAATCGACCAATATTCATGCTAAATCAGTTTTCTTATTTTAAAATTGATAGATAATGTAAGACTTGAGTAAAATAAAAATCAAGTCCTTTTTTAGGATCAATATTCATCATTAAATCAAAAGGTCCATTGTCGGTGTACCAACCTACTTTAAATGTGGCCTTTGAATTATTTAATAAATGCTGCATCGGATAGTAGGAATAGCTTCCAAGGTCAATTAAAATATCAAACGGCGAATTTTGAAATTCAGAAGCAGCGGTATTTTTTGGACGTAAGAGCCAATCTAATTCTTTGTCGCAAAAAAAGTTACATGATTTTTCACTAAGATAAAAATCATTAGGCTTTTTTTCAGGTACATACCCTAAAGCATAAGTTTTAATTCCCAAACTAGTAATCTGTTTTAGAATTTTTTTGATTTCCTCCAGTTCATTCGGGTTTGTAACTACAAAAGATACACCAACAGTTACTGCCTTTTCAATGGAACATGCTTTAACTTTTCGTTTAGAATTATCAGCATCAGAACCTGCAAAAAGCTTGCTTAGCTTTAATTTAATTGGATTATATTTTTTTTGTACTATCATTCCACTTATTCTGCATTAATGCCGTGGCATTGTTTATATTTTTTTCCGCTTCCACAAGGGCATGGTTCATTTCGTCCCACCTTTTTTTCCACTCTTACTGGTTGAACAATTTTCTTTTGGTCCAATGCATCCCCTTGCTCATTCCTTGATGTATTGAATTTGCTCATATCAAGTTTACGACGTTGCTCAGCTTGTTTTACCTGCTCTGGTTCTTGAATTGGAATATTTCCTTTCATTAAAATAGAAACCACATCGTGGCTCACTTTGTCAATCATTGATTTAAAAAGTTCGTATGATTCGAATTTGTAAATCAATAAGGGATCTTTTTGCTCATAGGTAGCATTTTGAACGGATTGTTTTAAGTCATCCATTTCACGAAGATGTTCTTTCCATGCCTCATCAATAGTCAGCAAGCTTATTGACTTTTCTATCGATTTAACCAAATCTTTACCTTCCGATTCATAAGCTTTTTTCAGATTGGTTACAATGTTATACACTTTAATTCCATCAGTGATAGGTATTACAATATTTTCGTAAACCTGACTCTGGCGCTCATAAACACCTTTTACAACCGGATAAACCCTTTCTTGAATTGATTTTGATTTCCGCTTATAGCTATCTAATGCAGAATAATATAGTTTATCGGTTAATTTGCTTATTTCTTCAGTCTTCAGCTCTGATTCGCTGAAAGGCGGTTCAACAGAAAGCACCCGATAAGCTGCTATGGTTAACCCTTCATAATCATGGGTTTCCTGATGTTCATTAATAAGGTTTTCGCAAACATCGTATATATTATTAACGATATCCACTTTCAACCGATCGCCAAACAACGCATGTTTTCTTTTCTTATAAATGACCTCCCGTTGATTATTCATTACATCATCATACTCCAATAATCGTTTCCGTATGCCAAAGTTGTTTTCTTCTACTTTCTTTTGGGCTCGTTCAATCGATTTTGAAATCATGGAATGCTGAATAACCTCACCTTCTTTTAATCCCAATCGATCCATTAAACTGGCAATTCTATCGGAGCCAAATAAACGCATTAAATTATCATCCAAAGCAACAAAAAACTGAGAGGAACCCGGGTCACCCTGGCGACCAGCCCGTCCACGCAACTGGCGGTCAACTCTTCGTGATTCATGCCTTTCAGTACCTAAAATGGCTAATCCGCCGGCTTGCTTAACCTCGTCAGTAAGTTTAATATCGGTTCCCCTACCAGCCATATTTGTTGCAATAGTAACCGTGCGGGGTTTACCAGCTTCAGAAACAATATCTGCTTCGCGTTGATGCAGTTTCGCATTGAGTACATTGTGTTTAATGCCTCGCATTTTTAACATACGACTCAATAATTCAGACACTTCAACGGAGGTGGTACCTACCAAAACCGGTCGGTTTTTCTCAACCAATGAAGCAACTTCATCAATTACGGCATTGTATTTTTCCCGGGTTGTTTTATACACTAAATCTTCATGGTCTTTTCTTACCACTGGTCGGTTGGTAGGAATAACTACAACGTCTAACTTATAGATGTCCCATAATTCACCGGCTTCAGTTTCGGCAGTACCAGTCATACCCGAAAGCTTGTGGTACATCCTAAAGTAGTTTTGAAGGGTAATAGTGGCAAAAGTTTGTGTAGCTGCTTCAACTTTTACATTTTCTTTAGCCTCAATAGCTTGATGCAATCCATCGGAGTATCGGCGCCCTTCCATAATACGCCCAGTTTGCTCATCAACAATTTTAACCTTATTGTCGATAACAACATACTCTACGTCATTTTCAAACATGGCGTAGGCTTTTAAAAGCTGATTAATAGTATGAACCCGTTCTGATTTTATAGAATAATCTTGCAACAGCTTATCCTTTAATTGAAGTCGCTCCTCACTTTTTATATTCCTTTTTTCCAAATCAGCAATTTCAGCTCCCACATCGGGTAAAACAAAAAACGTATGGTCTTCAGAATCGGTTGAAATCAAATCAATCCCTTTTTCTGTTAATTCAATGGCATTTTGTTTTTCATCAATAACAAAAAAGAGGTCATCGGTTACTTTATGCATGTTTTTATTATTATCCTGCATATAGGTGTTCTCAGTTTTCAACATGAGAACCTTCATACCCGATTCGTTCAAATATTTAATAAGCGCTTTGTTTTTAGGTAATCCTTTATGGGCTCTTAAAAGCAATAAGCCGCCTTCTTCTTCCTTTCCTTCGGAAATGAGTTTTTTTGCATCGGAAAGAATTTGAGTAACTAAATTTCGTTGTGCGGTATGCAATTTAAGAACTTTGGGTTTTAATTCATCAAACAATTGATTTTCACCTTTAGCAACAGGACCTGAAATGATAAGCGGTGTACGGGCATCGTCAATTAAAACCGAATCCACCTCATCAACAATGGCGTAATTATGCCGGCGCT
Source organism: Bacteroidota bacterium (assembly GCA_020047835.1). Lineage (GTDB taxonomy): Bacteria > Bacteroidota > Bacteroidia > Bacteroidales > SZUA-534 > GWE2-40-63. Next base: position 8,081 of record JAIFNJ010000207.1, on the reverse strand, counting down.
GAACTAAATCATCCGGACTAATAGCCATATTATCACGCAAGTAATCGAACCCAAATTCGTTGTTAGTTCCAAAAGTTACATCGGCTTGATAGGCTTTTCTTCTATCGTCGGAATTGGGCTGATGTTTATCAATGCAGTCTACCGATAACCCATGAAATTCATAAAGCGTTCCCATCCACTCGGCATCCCTTTTTGCCAGATAATCGTTAACGGTTACCATGTGAACGCCACGACGTGTAATGGCGTTCAAGAAAACAGGCAAGGTGGCTACCAGAGTTTTCCCTTCACCAGTTCCCATTTCAGCTATTTTACCTTTATGCAAAGCTACACCGCCAATTAATTGAACATCGTAGTGAACCATGTCCCAGGTAATTTCGTTACCACCAGCAATCCATTTGTTGTACCAAATAGCAGTATCTCCTTTAATCTCAACACTGTCTCTGCGGGCTGCAATGTCTCTGTCAAACTGATTGGCAGTTACTTCAAGAAACTCATTTTCTTTGAACCTTCGAGCTGTTTCTTTTACAATGGCAAACGCTTCAGGCAGCAACTGGTCTAAAACTTGGTCAATTTTATCGTCGATTTGTTTTTCAATCAGGTCAATTTGCTGATAGATTTCTTCACGTTGCTCAATTTCTAGGGTGTCAGAATCAAGTTTTTCTTTTAAAATTGCAATTTCTTGGTTCTCATTGCTTATAAAATCTGCGATTCTATTTTGGAGCTCATTGGTTTTATTCCTCAATTGGTCATTACTAAAGGAGGATAGTTTTAGAAATTCTTCCTTGGTCTTTTCAACAAAAGGCATAATTTCTTTGGTATCTCTCTCCGATTTATTGCCAAACAACTTTGTTAATAGTTCATTTAAAAAACTCATACTAATAAGATTATATTTCTTTAATTTTCAATTTTTTAGACCTAAAAATGGTTACTTTTTTTCAAATCAGACAAAAATAACTGTTTTTTTATAAGTATTGGAAGAATGCAATAGTTTTTACTTAAAAAGATTTTCAAAGCTGGAGATACTTTTGCAGCAAGACGCTAAGGAAGGATTTTTCAATATGATAAAAAAAATCCCCAATGAAGGGGATTTTTAAGTAAAGTAAGTAGTAGTATTTAGTTTGGATGTATTGAATGCATGTGTCTGTCAACCACATCAATGGTGTTTGCCAAGGTTACCATTTCTTTCTGGTCATCATCAGTAATCGAGATATTGAATTTACTTTCAACAAAAAATAAAAAACAATTCCAATCTACATCATCAAAAAAATAGTCTGTTTTAAATTTTGCTTCAGGATAGATTTCATCACGGTTTACACCTAATTTTCTTAAAATCTTATAAACTCCAAGTTTGATATCTTTTTCCATTTTATGTTTTATTATAGGGGTAATTTTTTAACTTTTATTCTTTATACAATTACTTAAACAGCCAAATAGCTATTAACCCTACCTGTAAAGCAAAATATTTTTACAAAAAGTAATAATTGCATCATTTTTGTTTTAAAATGCTGGTTTGTAAAGGTTAAAAGTTAAAGGATTTGAGTTTTAGTTTCGTATGTTCTTGAACAATTTCTAATTTGTATCTACTTAACTTACAATCTACTTTATATATACAGTTTCTCTATTTTTGGTATGGTTGCAGTAGTATATATATTTAATTTAGTAATATCGTGCACTTTTTAAAAGCTATCGGAAGTATAAATCAATAATTATTATAATGACAAAAATTACAGCAATTGCCATTTTTCTGGCTTTAGTAAAACTGGTTTCGGCGCAAAATGATAATGAAACCGTGTTGTATGATTCCGCCAATTATCCTTATTGGATTGACATGATGCAAGATGAAAATGCAAATTTTTATGCTACACAACGGGCATTCAATTTGTATTGGGAGAATAGGGAAATTACCAGAGGCTCAGGTTGGAAACCATTTAAACGGTGGGAGCATTTTATGAAAACAAGAGTAGATGAAGCTGGTAACAGACCTAAATCGAATGCTGTTTATGCTGCTTATTTGGAGTTAATGAAAGCTCCGCAAAATAAAAATGGTTCGGGCAATTGGAATATTTTAGGTCCGGTAAATTTACCCAATCCTGAATCGGGTCAACCCAATGGCTTAGGAAGAATAAATGTGATTGCCTTTCATCCCAAAAGCCAAAATACTATTTACATAGGAGCTCCTTCTGGTGGCTTTTGGCGCACAACAGATAATGGTTCCAGTTGGGAAACAACAACCGATAGAATGCCAACATTGGGGGTATCGGCTATTGTGGTTGACCCATTGGATCCAAATATTATTTATATGGGTACCGGTGATCGCGATGCTGGCGATGCACCAGGAATGGGTGTATATAAAAGTTATGACGGAGGAACTACCTGGGAACCAAAATCAAATGGCATGGGTGAGATAACGGTAAACATGATGCTTATTCATCCAAATTACCCCGAAGTTGTTTTTGCTGCCACTGAAAATGGCATTTATAAAACCATTGATGGAGGCGAAACATGGGAATTAAAAACCAGCGGTACTTCAAAATCGTTGAAATTTAAGCCTTCAAATCCCGATTTTATTTATGCGATAAAAGGAAATTCATTTTATCGCTCCATTGATAACGGTGAATCATGGACAAAAGTAAGCAGTGGATTAACTTCATGGTCGAGAGCCGTGATTGCTGTAACTCCCGGAAATTCTGAGTATGTTTATATATTAGCTACAAACGCCCAGTCATTCAAAGCGCTTTATTTTTCCGATAACAGTGGAGCTAGTTTTTCCTCGCAAAGCACCAGTCCAAATATTATGGGTTGGGAATCGAATGGTGGTGATGATGGAGGACAAGCTTGGTACGACTTGTGTATAGATGCGGATCCGGTTGATCCTAAAATTGTTTATACCGGTGGTGTGAATGTTTGGAAATCAAAAGATTCCGGTAAAACCTGGAAAATTAATGCCCATTGGGTTGGCTCCGGAGCCCCCCCAGTGCACGCCGACCATCATGATTTGGCTTTTAATTTATTGAATAACAGACTCTATTCGGCAAATGATGGAGGTTTGTATTACACCGATAATGGGGGAACATCCTGGACAAATATTTCATCAGGAATTTCTATTTCACAAATTTACAAAATTGGACAAAGTGCCACCAAACGCGATTGGGTGCTTTGTGGAAATCAAGATAACGGAACCAGCTATTTTAAAGACAATATTTGGAGTGTAATACTTGGTGGTGATGGAATGGAATGCCTATTTGATCATACAACAGAAAAATACAAATTTGGTTCCTTATATTATGGTGCCATCTATCGAAGTGTTAATGGAGGAGGTTTTGGAAGGATTACCGATAATATTAATGAAGAGGGAGCCTGGGTTACCCCTTTCATTCTTAATGAGGAAAATCCTAAAATAATGTATGTAGGAATGAAAAATATCTGGCGAACAACTAATGTGCAAAGTGGAACTGTTAGCTGGACCAAGATTTCATCGAGCATTGCCAATACCTCAAATTTTAGTGTGTTGGAAAATTCACCGGCTAATTCCGATATTTTGTATGCCGCCAGGGAAGATAAAACGGTTTACAGAACCGTTGATGCAAATTCGGCAACCCCAACCTGGACCAAATTATCAAATCTACCTTCAGCAGCAATTACAGATATTGAGGCGCATCCTACCGATGAAAATATTGTATATGCAACAGCCGCTAATTATCAAGTATATAAATCGGAAAATCAAGGAAATACTTGGACTAAAATAACATTAAACCTACCAACGGTAAATTATTCAACCATTGCTTACGATGTAACCAGTAACGAAGGATTGTATGTTGGGTCTGATATCGGTGTTTTTTATAAGGATGCAACCATGCCTGAATGGATTTATTTTAGCAAAGGTTTACCCGCATCAGCAGAAGTTTCGGAATTGGAAATATATTATGATGTTCAAAACTCAGCAAATAATACCATTCGGGCATCAACTTATGGAAGGGGTTTGTGGGGTTCGCCTTTATTTTCTGAAGATATTACTCAAGCAAATAATGCCCGTTTTTTAGGAATTGCCGCTCCTAAAGGCATTTATAATGCAAATGATTCCATTAAGGCATCAGTAACTATTAAAAACATTGGAATTAATACCATCGATACATTATTAATTGAATATCAGATTGATAATAATTTAAAAGAAATGTTGGTTGCCCCTATTTCCCTTGCATCTACTAAAATAGTTGAAATTCTATTTCCATATTTTATTTCAGAACCGGGAAATCATGCTTTTGCAGCGAGACTTGTAGCAGCAAATCAAACCGCATTAGTTGGGGATATTTCCTCCAATTACACCGTTGAAAAAAACAACTGGATTCAAATTAAGTTAGCAACTGATAGTTTGGCCAGTGAAACAACCTGGAAAGTAATTGATTCGTTGGGAAATTTGGTGATTAATTCTACATCCTATTTAGATGATAGTTTGTATGTTGTTGAGAAAAATATGGCGTTGCCTACTGGATGCTATAAATTTATAATAACCGATGTAAATGGAATCTGCTGCAGTAAAGGCAATGGAAGCTATGAGGTAAAAAATAATACCACAGATATTTTACATGGCAGTGGGGCTGAATTTACCATTGCCGATACCGTATCATTTTGTGTGGATACGTTTCCAAATCCCGATTTTAAAGCTTCAAAAACATCAATTAGTGTAAATCAGGTAATAACATTTGAAAATAAAACGGTGGATAATGGATATTCCTACACTTGGAATTTTGGTGATGGGGCAGTTCCTGAAACTTCAGAAGGTATTGCTGCACCAGAAGTATCGTATGCAACCGATGGTTTAAAAAATGTTTCATTATTGGTAAAAAACAATGGTAATCCTGTTGTAAAAACCATTACAAGTTACATTAATGTTTATGATGAGCCAGTTATTGTTTTGCAGCCAGAATCAATAAAATTATGTCCGTCAGAAGTTTTGAAATTATCGACGGATGCTGTTGGATATGAATTGACCTATGCTTGGTATTTTAATGATGTAGCTTTGCCGAACCAAAAAAATAAGGACTTGAAAATTGAAAATATTCAAGAACCCAATGTGGGAATTTATTATTGCAAAGTATCGAATAGTATTTTTACAGTAACTACTGATTCTGTAGAAGTAACATTAAATGCACTGCCTGAACTAATGATAACAGCAAGTGAAAATGAAATCTGTAAAGGAAGTGAGGTTACACTATCTGCAACAGGCAATGGAACTTTCAGTTGGTCGGGTAATTTGGGAAGTAATTCCCAAGTTACGGTTTCACCGACTCAATCTACCACCTATTATGCTACGTTAACGGGTGAAGCTTGTAGCACCTCAAAAGAAATAACTGTTTTAGTTTCTGAAATGCCTTCATTTACAGTGCAACCTGAGAATAAGCGGGTTTGCGAAGGACAAAGCATAAATTTTTTAGTGCAAGCCAAAGGGTTTGGATTGACCTACCAATGGCAACTCAATAGTGAGGATTTTGAATCAGGATCGAATTCATTGTATATTGATTCAGTTCAAAAAGAATTTCAGGGCTATTTTAAATGTATTGCAACCAATGTTTGTGGAAGTGTTTCATCAACCAGTGCATATTTAACCGTAGATCCGCTTCCTGTGGCAGGTTTCGAAGTTTCAATTGATACAACGATGGTAACTTTTATTGACACATCGAGCAATGCAAAAACCTATTTCTGGGATTTTGGCGATGGTGTTACTTCAACCCAAATTGCTCCAAAGCATGCCTATCAAATAGGAACATTTCAGCCATTTCAAGAGGTAACCAACGATTGCGGCACGGATTCTATTAGCATGAAAGTGATTGTGATTGGGGTAAATGTGGATGATTTATTGGCGAATGAAGTGGTTTCGATATATCCAAATCCAAACAATGGTCAATTTAGCATCTATTTTGAATCAAAGGATTATATTGGTGCCATTACATTTTCAATTGCAAACATCGAAGGCAAAATAGTGCTGCAGCAAGCATTTGAAAAAACTTCAGATAACCTATCGATTCCTGTAAATATGGTTTCATTAGCTCCCGGAATTTATCAATTGCAAGTAGCAGTTGGCAATAGGATGTTGCACAGTAAAGTGGTAGTAAACTAAATTTTCAATAAATAATAGAATACAAAGCCGTTTCGGATTTCCGGAACGGCTTTTCGATTATATCAAAGAGTGGTTCAAATCATAGCTTCGAACAATATTTCCACCGGATGCAGTGCTTTACGTCCTGTTCCATCAAAAATCTGATGACGACAGCTGGTTCCGGGGGCAGCAATGGTAGTATTTGTAAGCGTTTTCCTTATTTCGGGAAACAATATCAGTTCCCCAATTTGCATCGAAAGTTGATAATGTTCTTTTTCGTACCCAAAACTTCCGGCCATTCCACAGCATCCGCTTGATATTTCATTTACGGTATAGTTTTCGGGAAACGAAAGTATGGTTTTGGTGGGTAGGGTAGAGGCAATGGCTTTTTGCTGGCAATGACCGTGGAGTTTTATCTGTTTGGTTTCTTTTGAAAAGAGGTTTTTATCAACCACTCCTTTTTCCATTTCGTTGGCTAAGAATTCTTCAATGGTAAAAGTGTTTTTTGCCAATTCTTTGGCAGTAGCTTTTAATTCCAGTCCTACCAAATCAGGGTATTCATCACGAAACGAAAGTATAGCCGAAGGTTCAATACCTACCAATGGTTTTTTGGAAGTTATAATTTCTGAAAGTAACTGCACATTATGGATGGCAATTTTTTTTGCTTTTTTTAACATGCCTTTCGAAAGGTATGCTCTGCCACTCTCCAAGTGCGGAACAATCTCAACCCTGTACCCCAGTTTGGTAAGTAATCTTAAGGCAGTTATTCCAATATGGGAATCGTTGAAATTGGTAAACTCATCGATAAATAAAACCAATGAACCTTTTGTTTGCTTTGGTAGTAATGATGATTCATTGTTTTGTACCCATTTGTCAAGGCTTTGTTTTGATATTAGCGGTAATGAGCGTTCTTGAGCCATTCCAAGAATCGATTTCATTAGACGGGAAGTCGATTTATTAGATAAAAGGAAATTGGTAAATGAGGGTAAAAAGGATCCCAAACGATTTATATTGCTAATGTTGGCTATAACTCTTGTGCGCAATGGAATTCCATGTTCTTTATACCAATGTTGCAAAAATTCGGCTTTCATTTTGGCAACATCTACGCTGCTGGGACATTCCGACTTGCAAGCTTTGCACGAAAGGCATAAGTCCAAGGCATCATAAATCTCCTGGTGATCGAAAGGGTTTTTCTTGGGAGAGTTGACCAAAAATTCGCGCAAAATGTTTGCACGGCCTCGGGTTACATGGGTTTCATTGCGGGTGACCATATAGCTGGGGCACATGGTACCACCTGCTGTGTGAAGTTTTCGGCAGTCGCCCGAACCGTTGCAGCTTTCGGCAGCCCTTACCAAACCTTGTTTTTCCGAAAAATCGAAGTAGGTTTTTATTTCACGGGTTTCGCCTGCTTTATATCGCAGGTTATCTCGCATCGATGGGGTGTCAATGATTTTACCTGGATTGAAAATGTGATTGGGGTCCCAAGTATCTTTAAGTTCTTTCAAAAATCCAAACACTTTTTCGCCTAACATAAAAGGCGTGAATTGCCCACGTAACCTTCCATCGCCGTGTTCGCCGCTCAAAGAACCATTGTATTTTTTTACTAGCTTGGCTATTTCCCAACCAAGTTTTTCAAATTTGTCAATATCTTCTTTCTTTTTCAAGTCAAGCCTCGGACGCAAATGAATTTCGCCGGTTCCGGCATGCGCATGATACACGCAGTCTTCGCCATAGCGTTCCATAATTTGGGTAAATTCTGCAATGTATTCCGGCAGCACATCGGTGCTGACAGCGGTATCCTCAATAACTGTCACTGATTTTATATCGCCGGGAATATTGGCCATAATACCCAACCCGGCTTTGCGCAACTCCCAGGCTTTTTTTATATCAGCACCAAATAAAACCGGAAAGTGGTAACCGAATCCATGTTGCTGCATTTCATTTATCATGGCCAAAGCCGATGGTTCTATTTCAGATGAGTCGTTTT
>JAIFNJ010000214.1 GCA_020047835.1 Bacteroidota bacterium | reverse complement strand
GTCTAAAGTTGCCCCATCAAAAATTGGAGTAGCAAATTTTAATCCTAATTCTTTGCCTGCCCAACCTAAAACGGTTTCATATATCTGCCCCAAGTTCATACGTGAAGGCACCCCAAGTGGGTTAAGCACGATATCAACCGGTGTTCCATCTTCAAGGAATGGCATGTCTTCATCACGAACTACTTTGGCAACAATACCTTTGTTACCATGACGTCCAGCCATTTTATCCCCTACTTTTACTTTACGCTTTTGGGCAATATAAACTTTTGCTAACTGTATAATTCCATTGGGGAGTTCATCACCTACAGTGACATTAAACTTTTTACGTTTTACTTCACCTTCAATATCCCTAAATTTTATCAAATAATTATGCAAAAGATCACTAATAATGGAATTTTTATCTTTATCCGTAGTCCATTTAGTAGGATTAATATTGATATAATCTACATCCTGAAGAACTTTCTGAGTAAATTTGGTACCCTTAGCAATTATATCCACACCATAATAATCTTTTATGCCTTGCGATACTTTGCCATTAACCAACACAAAAAGTTTGTCAATAAGTTTTGCATTTAAGTCAGCATGCTTACGTTCCATTTCATCATCTAATTTTTGAAGTAATGGTTTTTCAGCAGTTTTAACTTTCTTATCTTTTAATGAACGGGAAAAAAGTTTTTTATTAATAACAACACCTGTTAGTGAAGGAGACGCTTTAAGGGATGCATCTTTGACATCACCAGCTTTGTCACCAAATATAGCTCGAAGCAATTTTTCTTCAGGTGAAGGATCCGACTCTCCTTTTGGAGTAATTTTACCAATTAGGATATCGCCAGGTTTAACATGTGCTCCAATCCGTATAAGTCCATTTTCATCTAAATTCTTAGTTGCTTCTTCGCTAACATTAGGAATATCAGAGGTCAATTCTTCCAATCCCCTTTTTGTATCGCGCACTTCCAACATATATTCATCAATATGCAATGAGGTAAATATGTCTTCACGAACAACTCTCTCAGAAAGTACAATTGCATCTTCAAAGTTATACCCTTTCCAAGGCATAAAAGCAACTTTTAAATTTCTTCCTAAAGCTAGTTCACCTCCTTGAGTTCCATAACCTTCGGTTAAAACAGTTCCTTTATAAACCTTCTCACCCTTTGCAACAATTGGTCGTTGATTTATGGAAGTATTTTGATTTGTTTTTTGGAATTTTGTCAGTATGTAGCGCACGGTGTCATCGTCGAAACTAACAAAACGTTCTTCTTCGTTTCGGTTATATCTTACAATGATTTCTTCAGCATCTACATATTCAACTATTCCATTGCCCTCTGCTCTAATAAGATTTCGTGAATCTTCAGCCACCTTTTTTTCAATTCCAGTTCCAACTATTGGTGCTTCAGGCTGCAACAAAGGCACTGCCTGACGCATCATGTTTGAACCCATCAATGCACGGTTGGCATCATCATGTTCCAAAAAGGGAATTAATGAAGCTGCAATGGAAGCAATTTGGTTTGGAGCTACGTCCATTAAATTAATTTCTGTAGGTTCAACTACAGGATAATCAGCCTCAAGTCGCGATTTTACTTTAGCTTTTACAAACCGTCCATCGTCTTGCAATAGAGCATTTGCCTGAGCAATAATTTGATGCTCTTCTTCCTCTGCACTTAAGTAACCAATTCCTTCATTGGATAAATCAACAACTCCATCTGTAACCTTTCGGTAAGGAGTTTCAATGAATCCTAAGTTATTAATTTTAGCATAAACACATAACGAAGAAATCAAACCAATATTAGGCCCTTCAGGGGTTTCAATCGGACATAACCTCCCATAATGGGTGTAATGAACGTCACGCACTTCAAAACCTGCTCTTTCTCGGGATAAACCACCAGGCCCCAGTGCTGACATACGACGTTTATGAGTCATTTCAGCCAATGGATTGGTTTGATCCATAAATTGTGATAAGGCATTGGTTCCAAAGAAAGAGTTAATAACGCTTGATAAGGTTTTGGAGTTAATCAAATCAACTGGTGTAAATACTTCGTTATCGCGAACATTCATCCGCTCCCGAATGGTACGTGCCATACGTGCCAAGCCAACTCCAAACTGATTCATTAACTGCTCCCCAACAGTACGAACCCTACGGTTACTAAGGTGATCAATATCATCAACATCAGTTTTGCTGTTGATAAGCTCAATCAGGTATTTTATTATTTCAATGATGTCTTCTTTAGTGAGGACTTTAACCCCAATTTCAGTATTCAGTTTTAATTTTTTATTTAACCGATACCTACCAACTTCTCCCAAATCATATCTCTTATCGGAGAAGAATAATTTATCAATTACGTCACGAGCTGTTGCCTCATCAGGTGGCTCTGAATTCCGTAATTGACGGTAAATATGCAATACTGCTTCTTTTTCTGAGTTACAAGGATCTTTTTGCAACGTATTGTAAATAATCCCAAAATCAGAAATGGTTGATAATTCTTTATGCAGCAATATTGTTTTAGCCCCAGAATCTATAATTTCGTCAATGTGATCGTTATCAAGCACAGTCTCTCTATCAATGATAATTTCATTTCTTTCAATAGAAACAACTTCGCCGGTATCTTCATCTACGAAATCTTCAATCCACGTTTTTAAAACACGGGCAGCTAATTTTCGACCAACAAATTTTTTCAATCCTGATTTAGAAACCTTAATTTCATCGGCAAGACCAAAAATCTCTAAAATATCCTTATCGCCCTCGTAACCTATAGCCCGAAGCAAAGTAGTAACAGGCAATTTCTTCTTACGATCGATATAGGCATACATTACACTATTAATGTCGGTAGCAAATTCAATCCATGAACCTTTGAAAGGAATAACACGAGCTGAATACAATTTGGTACCGTTGGCATGCATACTTTGCCCAAAGAACACCCCTGGTGAACGATGCAATTGAGAAACGATTACTCGTTCTGCCCCATTAATAACAAAAGTTCCTTTAGGAGTCATATAAGGCACTGTACCTAAATAAACATCTTGAACCACGGTATCAAAATCTTCGTGTTCCGGATCGGTACAATAAAGCTTTAACTTAGCCTTTAAAGGAATACTGTAAGTAAGTCCCCGCTCAATACTTTCCTCGATGGTATATCTAGGAGGATCGATTGAATAATCAAGAAATTCCAGAACAAAGTTATTACGAGTATCAGTTATTGGGAAATTTTCAGTAAAAACTTTATATAACCCTTCTTCTCTTCTTTTCTCGGGTGTGGTATTTATTTGAAAAAAATCAGTAAAGGATTTTAATTGAATTTCCAGAAAATCTGGATATTCAAGCTGATTTTTTATCGATGCAAAACTAATCCTTTCTTGATAGGTATTTGAAGCCATAATTACAAATATAAATTGAACTTAAAAATAACAACAAAAAGGCTTAATCCCGGTTATACGGGATTAAACCTTGTAAGTCTATATTATTGGAGTATCTTATTTAAGTTCAACTTCAGCTCCAGCTTCTTCTAATTTAGCTTTTAACGCTTCAGCTTCATCTTTGCCTACTCCGGTTTTAACTTCTTTTGGTGCTCCGTCAACCAATTCTTTCGCTTCTTTTAGTCCAAGACCAGTAAGTTCTTTAACTAATTTTACTACTTGTAGTTTTTGACCACCGGCTGATTTAAGGATTACATCAAACTCAGTTTTTTCTTCAGCAGCAGCTACTTCGCCACCACCAACTGGACCAGCAATTGCTACAGCAGCAGCTGCAGGAACAATACCGTACTCTTCCTTAAGGATTGCAGCCAATTCGTTAACCTCTTTTACAGTCAAGTTAACCAACTCTTCTGCAAATTTTTTTAAATCTGCCATTTTCCTCTATTTTAAAATTAATTGTTTACTAAAAAATTTACTCTATTTCTCTGATAATGTTTTAAGAACACCTGACAATGTTGTGCCTCCTGATTGGAGTGCTGAAATAACATTTTGGGCAGGCGACTGTAACAAGCCGATAACATCACCAATAAGTTCATTTTTGGTTTTGATGTTAGCTAATGCATTCAGCTGGTTATCACCAATATAAACTGATTCCTCAACGTATGCAGCTTTTAGGATAGGCTTATCGCTCTTCTTTCTTAACTCTTGAATCATTTTACCAGGCACATTGGCCATTTCAGTAAACATGACAGAAGTAGCGCCTTTCAAAACTTCAAACATTTCAGAATAGTCTGTCCCAGTTTGCTCCATAGCCTTCCTGAGCAAGGTATTCTTTACAACTACCAACTCTATTTCTTTTTCGAAGCATTTTCTACGCAACAAACTGCTTTGCTCAGCATTTAAATCTGAGATATCAGTAAGGTAGAAATGTGATGCTTCTTTGAGCTTCTGAGCAAGTTCGTTGATAACAACAGCCTTATCTTCGCGCTTCATAACTTATAATTTTTACTCATCAATTGTTTTAACATCCACTGGAATACCAGGGCTCATGGTACTAGATATGTAAATACTTTTTACATAGGTACCTTTAGCTGCAGCGGGTTTAAGTTTCAATATGGTATCAATCATTTCTTTGGCATTTTCTTTAATCTTTTGTTCATCAAAAGAAACTTTTCCAATACCGGCATGAATGATTCCATACTTATCCACTTTAAAGTCAATTTTACCTTGCTTAACCTCTTTAACAGCTGCACCAACTTCCATAGTTACGGTACCGCTTTTAGGGTTAGGCATTAAGCCACGGGGTCCAAGAACTCTACCAAGGGCACCAACTTTAGCCATTACAGGAGGCATTGTGATGATAACATCTACATCAGTCCATCCACCTTTAATTTTTTCGATATAATCATCGAGGCCAACGAAATCGGCACCTGCTGCTTTAGCTTCCTCTACCTTTTCTGGGGTACATAGCACTAAAACACGCGTTTCTTTTCCTGTTCCATGAGGTAATGAAACAACACCACGAACCATTTGATTTGCTTTTCTAGGATCAACGCCCAATCGAACATCAATATCTACCGAAGCATCAAACTTTGTGGTAGTCACCTCTTTAACCAACTTTGAAGCTTCAGACAACTTATACAGTTTACCTGTTTCAATTTTATCTGCAACTTTTTTTCTGTTTTTCGTTAGTTTAGCCATTTAAACTCGAGGTTTTTTAATTAATTTTTTCCGGGAACTTCACCTGAAATTGTCACTCCCATGCTACGTGCAGTTCCTGCTACCATGCTAGCTGCCGACTCTAAAGTAAATGCATTTAAATCTGGCATTTTATCTTTAGCAATCTCATTAACTTGGTCCCAAGTAATAGAAGCAACTTTATTACGATTTGGCTCAGCAGAGCCACCCTTAAGTTTTGCCGCTTCTAAAATCTGTATTGCAACAGGTGGGTTTTTTACGATAAAATCAAATGATTTATCGGAATAAACAGTGATAATTACCGGAAGAATTTTGCCGGCACTATTTTGAGTCCTTGCATTAAATTGTTTGCAAAACTCCATAATGTTCACACCCTTAGAACCAAGGGCAGGACCAACAGGCGGAGAAGGATTGGCAGCCCCCCCTTTAATTTGCAATTTAATCATTGCACTTACAACTTTTGCCATAATAAATAAAATTATTCTTTAACAACCTGCATAAAACTTAGCTCTACGGGAGTTTTTCGTCCAAAGATTTTCACTGAAACTTTCAGCTTTTTCTTCTCCTCATTTACTTCTTCAATTATCCCACTAAAACTATTAAAAGGTCCATCAACTACTTTGACAGTTTCTCCCACGATATAAGGAATGTTGAGTTCTTCTTCGCTTTCAGCAAGTTCATCTACTTTGCCTAATATCCTGTTCACTTCTGCAATCCTTAATGGAGTAGCCTCACCGCCTGTACCAAGGAAGCCTAATACATTTGGTATGTTTCGAAGTATATGTGGGATTTCTCCAACAAGCGCAGCCTCAATAAGCACGTAACCAGGAAAAAAGCTTCTATCCTTGCTAATTTTTTTTCCATTTCTGATTTGATAAATCTTCTCAGTAGGAATTAAGACTTGGGAAACGTATTCCTCTAATTTTAAATGGGAAATTTCGCTTTCGATTTGTTCTTTTACCTTTTTTTCTTTACCGCTTATTGCGCGCACTACATACCACTTCTTTTCCATCTCACGTAAGGATGATTAATAAAACATTCTGTAAACTAGTTCCATTACTTTTGTAAATGAAACATCCATAACATAGATGACGAGGGCAATAATTAAGGAAGCAATCATTACAACAACCATACTGTTCTGCAACTCCGACCAAGCAGGCCAGGTCACTTTATGTACTAGTTCGTTGTAAACATCTTTAAAGTATTCTCTTATTTTACGCATCTTAAAATAAAATTAGCACGGGAGGAGCGACTCGAACGCCCGACACCTGGTTTTGGAGACCAGTGCTCTACCAACTGAGCTACACCCGTGAATATTAAAAGAATCCGCCTCGGCGGACTCTTTTAATTAATTATTCACTTATTCAATTATTTCTGTGATCTGACCTGCACCTACTGTTCTTCCACCTTCACGGATAGCAAAACGTAAACCAACGCTACAAGCCACAGGAGTGATTAAGTTAATTTGAATACTAACATTATCACCAGGCATTACCATCTCAGTTCCTTCAGGTAACATAATTTCACCAGTTACATCCAAAGTACGTAAGTAGAATTGAGGACGGTAGTTGTTATGAAATGGAGTGTGACGTCCACCTTCTTCTTTCTTCAATACATAGATCTCAGCTTTCACTTTGGTATGAGGAGTAACTTTTCCAGGGTGGCTGATAACCATACCACGCTTGATTTTTTCTTTGTCAATACCACGAAGTAACAGACCTACGTTGTCACCAGCTTCTCCTCTATCAAGGATTTTACGGAACATTTCAACTCCGGTAACTACTGATTTCATTGCAGCTGCACCTAAACCAATAATTTGAATTTCCTCTCCAGTTTTGATAACTCCAGTCTCAATACGACCTGTAGCAACAGTTCCACGACCAGTAATTGAGAACACGTCCTCAACTGGCATTAGGAATGGCTTATCAATTTCTCTTGTAGGAATTGGAATCCAAGAATCCACAGCATCCATCAATTCCATAATTTTCTCAACCCATTTAGGCTCGCCATTAAGACCACCTAATGCAGAGCCTCTGATAACAGGAGCGTTTGCGCCATCGAATTCATAAAAATCCAACAAATCACGGATTTCCATTTCAACTAACTCTAAAAGCTCTTCATCATCAACCATGTCTACTTTGTTCATAAAAACAAGTACTTTAGGTACGTTTACTTGACGAGCTAGCAGAATGTGTTCGCGGGTTTGAGGCATAGGCCCATCAGTAGCAGCAACTACCAGAATAGCACCATCCATTTGAGCAGCACCTGTTACCATGTTCTTTACATAGTCAGCGTGACCCGGGCAATCAACGTGAGCATAGTGACGTGCTGCAGTTGAATACTCTACGTGTGCGGTATTAATTGTAATACCACGTTCTTTTTCTTCAGGAGCATTGTCGATAGAATCGAAGCTACGGAAGTCAGAAAGACCTTTTTCAGCCAACACTTTAGTGATAGCAGCGGTCAAAGTTGTTTTTCCATGATCTACGTGACCAATGGTTCCAATATTAACGTGAGGTTTATCCCTCTTATACGTTTCTTTAGCCATAATTCCTAATTATTACTAATTAAACAAAAGTTATCCCAGTCTTAGAGCCAAAGATGGGAATTGAACCCATGACCTCTTCCTTACCAAGGAAGCGCTCTACCCCTGAGCTACTTCGGCATTAATTGAGCGGGAGACGGGATTCAAACCCGCGACCCTTAGCTTGGAAGGCTAATGCTCTATCGACTGAGCTACTCCCGCTTATTAATGTCAAATGTTTGGTGGGGAGAGCAGGATTCGAACCTACGAAGACGTACGTCAGCAGAGTTACAGTCTGCCCCAGTTGGCCACTTTGGTATCTCCCCAAATAAAACAAAAAATTTTAGAACGCAATAATATTGAGCCGGTAGAGGGATTCGAACCCCCGGCCTGCTGATTACAAATCAGCTGCTCTGACCAACTGAGCTACACCGGCGATATTTAAAGAACAATTTTACTTCTCAAAACGGTTGGCAAATGTAGGAATTATTTTTTTTAAATCGCAAAAATCGACATCTTTTTTTCACAAGTAATTAAATATTTTTTTTAGCCATTTTTGTAAACAATAATTTAACCTTTTTCTACATATATTATTAATGTACTGCGGTTAAATTCCTATAAAAAATCCATTTGAGTTTTTTTCATCTATTATAATTCTGCAATAAGAATATGCTTTCTTCTTATTTTTTTGTTTTACCCTGCTTTTTTTTTAATTGGCGCTCTATAGCTTCGGTTGCTTGATCAACAGATTCTTCAAAAGTTTTGGCCTGACGTTTTGAAAAAAGATCAATTCCTGGTACTAATAACTTAATATCGGCTACTTTATTCTCAGCGTTCTCAGCTTTATCAATTTTTAGAATTACTTCCGCTCCAATAATACCATCGTAGAATTGTTCCAGTTTGTTCATTTTATTTTCTATGAAATTTAGTAATTTCACATCTGCATCAAAGTGAACCGATTGAATTTTAATTTTCATAGTACCTCCTATTTTATGCTCTTGGGTGAGCTTGTTTATATATTACTTTTAGCTTTTCGAAATTCGTATGGGTGTAAATTTGGGTCGCTGATAAGTTAGCATGTCCCAACAATTCTTTAATTGCATTTATATCAGCCCCATTATTTAGCATCTGAGTGGCAAAGGTGTGTCGCAATATATGTGGACTTTTCTTTTCAAGGGTAGTAACACTGCTGAGATTTTCATTAACTATTTTATAAACTAGGCGGTCATAAATTGGTTTACCATCACTTGTAATAAACACATAATTATGATTGCATTCAATAATGTTCCTTGCCTTTAAATAGCTTTGTAACTCACTCTTAAGTTCGATTGCAAATGGAATTATCCTTTCTTTATTTCTTTTACCTAAAACCTTTAATTGTCCATTATAAAAGTCAATATTAGGTATGGTAAGATGCACCAACTCACTTAAACGCATCCCAGTGCAATAAAAAGATAAAAGAATGGTACGATCCCGAAGCCCTTCAAATGTGTCTGTAAAATGAACTTGATCAAATAATAAGTTCATCGGAGCCTGATCAACAAAATAAGGCAATGGTTTTTTCATCTTTGGCATAACAACTTTATCAGTAGGCAACCTTTCAATTGTACCTTGCCGATAAAGAAATTTAAAAAAAGATTTTAAGGTTGTAATTTTTCTGTTTACCGATCGGGATGAGACCTTATTTTCCATTAAAAAAATAATCCACTTGCGAATGATGTGATGATCACTTGCAATTGGATTAAATTTTGGATCAATTGTCAATGCAAATTCAACAAACTGATCAAGATCACTCGTGTAGGAGCGAACCGTATGTTTTGAGTATCGTTTCTCGTTTGTTAAGTAATTAATAAAAGCACTTATACTCATAGCTAAATAAATGCGAATATCAATGAGAAACTATTTCCCGAAAATCGATTAAACTAAATCGATTGTTCGTCCATTTGCAACTGCTGAATATATACGGCTTTAATTATTTCTTCTCTCTTTTCAACCGATGGTTTTCTAAAAACCTGACGTGCTCTTAACTCTTTAATAACGCCGGTTTTTTCAAACTTTCTTTTGAATTTTTTTAAAGCCCGATCAATATTTTCGCCTTCTTTTACTGGTATAATAATCATAATTACATAAATTTAACTTCCAAATAAACAAGGGTGCAAATTTAGAACATTGATATTCATTAGCAAAATTTTATTGATTTATTTTTAATTAAAATGTCATCTATTTTCTACTAAATTACTAAAAAAAACCTATTTCTTCAATATTAGTAAGGAAACACTCAACTTAAGTCATGAATTGCACCCATCGTAAAATTATTTTTGTTGGGTTGAATTTTCCTTTTTTGAAGCCAAATAAAGAGCAACCTGACTTATTATTATAGCAATCATGGCTATCATACCCCAGTAGCTTTCCTTATTACAATTCCAAGATAAATCAGAAGGATTGAGCACAAAGATTGGGATTCCCACTAATCCAATGATTCCGATAAAAATGAGATACTTGCTAAAGAAACTCATGCTTAGCTTATTTTGTTTTTTTACAATTGTATTTTTAGACTGTAAAATAACTACTATTTCAACAATCATTGATGCAAATCACAAAATATTTTCTGCCATTGAGAATGATGGCATACCAAAATTGAATGCAGTCCGGAATTTATTGTACTAAAAGGTAAGGTTTAATTTTACGATAGGAACTGGTATCCATAAGATGGTTTTTGACGATATCATCGGAGTTGTTGAACTTACCCATCAGTTCTTTATACTTCATAAGGTTTTTTGTTTGGGCATATTCTATGTATGGATGCTTATTCAGTGTTTTAAAATCGGCTTGATTTAGATCTATTTTTTTTATCAATAGGGTGTCAATGGTAATATATGGCTCTATTTTTTTTATCATCTCAGTGGTAAAACCAAAAACCTCAAGTAACTGTTCCTTTTCATAAAAGCCACCTACAAATAATCTGAATGCAATAATCCGTTTAGCATAGGAAGGGCCTATGCCTGGAATTTTAATTAGCTCAATGGAATCTGCTGAATTAAGCTCTACTGATATATTTAGAATTGGTTCATTGTATGTAAGATATTCTTTATGTTCCTTTTTCTTTACACGGGAAATGGTATCCTTACTTTTTTTGAAATCTGATTTCTGTAGCTCTTCTGGAATAAGTATAAAAGGTTTGATTGTTTTGTAAAAATCATCTGTTATACCGTAAACTTTTTTAAGATCTTCGTTGGAATAAAATTTTCCTCCAGATTTACGATATTTTAATAATGTAGCAGTCTGTTTGTCAGTAAAGCCTAATTTAAGGAGATCTTCCTTGGATGCGGAATTTGGATTGAAAGGAGACAATACTGGCTTTATAGGATTTAGGTCAACTTCTTTACTTTGATTTGCCATTAGTATTTTTTCAATAGTTTCCTTATATTCAGAATGATCCCAGACTTTATCACTACTGAACAGATTATAAACTATTGGAGCTATAAATACCAAAATAATTAATGAAAGCATGACAAAAATGCCCCGCAACTGCCTGCGAGAATAAGAAAAATAGGATTTAATGATTCGTTTCACACTTATTGATTACATTTAACTATCCGGTGATTATAAAATTTTTCATGGAAATAAGTATTTAAAACTTTTCAACCCTTTTCTCAGAAAGTGAAATAAATACATTTACCCAAATCATGCAATAACATTAAACATCTAATAAATACATGCAATTTAAGATTACTTAAAGTAGCTCCGATTAGCTTATATCTTTACTTTTATTAATTGGTTTTAAAATTAAATAAATGAAACAAAATCAGAAAGGATATCCAATGGCAATATTCCAAATAAAGTCAGTGTATTCAAGCGGTTTATGAAAAAGTACCCAGCTTTCAGCCTTTTCATATTTTGGATCTCTTAAAGGTATTCCCCAATCAATTCTGAAAACAGCAAAATCCAAATCATAGCGTAACCCAAACCCAGTGCCAATTGCCAATTGTTTATAAAAGGAATTGAAATGAAATACAGCCTCATCGCGGGTATCGCTCTTACTTATTGACCAAATATTTCCAATATCAAGAAAAACAGCACCTTTCCATGATTTTGAGTAGGTAAACCGGTATTCTAAATTCATCTCTAATTTAAAATCTGCCATTTGATTCGGATATTCAGTAGGAATGCTATCGCTATATGAACCCGGTCCTAAATCTTTTGGACGCCAGGCCCTAATGCCTTGTGCCCCACCTGCAAAATATTGTTTAACAAATGGAATAGCTACTGCATTGCCATAAGGTATTGCAATTCCAGCAAAAACCCTATGTACAAATTGATTTTGAATGGTAAACGAATGGTAGTACCTATGATCGATATCCGTAGTAATGTATTGTGCGTATTGCCGGTTAAACACTTCATAATAACCTCCGGTAACGGTATCATTTATACCCAGTTTATTTAAAATATAGAGTAAGTTTCCGGCCGTTCCCACATTCCATCGCATATACCTATAGTCTTGACTTCTATTTTTCGACTTATTTTGGTAAAGTAGGCTATAGTTGCCTCCCGCAATAAAATAATCCTTATAATTATTAACCAGGTAAGGATAATTCTTTTGAATGGAATCATAGAAATTATCCTTTTCGGGAATTACATCAACTGAACTTAAATCGACCGGACTTACAACATGGTGAATGGTTTCGGTACCTTTCCAATGATAGCCCATATTGATGTTATTAATTTTTCTAGTGTAATCAGGCCGCTGCTGAATGTTGTAAGAGGCTGAGAAAAATGTCTTTGGATGCTTAGTTTTGGCAAATTCCTCATTTTTAAAAGGCAAAAGAAAAGAAGGTGTTACTAACTTTGCTTCAACACCCGTTTCATAAATATTAAAAGCAGGTGAATCATCACTCTTCGATTGCCTTTGAAAAGACCCTGAAAATTTTATGTTTAGTATTTCTGCTCCTTTAAAAATATTTTTGTGCTGGTAATTAAAATAACCTCCTAATCCCAAATTCCCTTGGGTATTGGTAGTTTCAAAATTTACTGAAAAATTTTGAAGGGTTGCCGGAGTGAGTGATATATTGCAATTAATAAGGGAATCGCTGGTAGCTACTTTATAGAAATTGGCATTACTAAGTCGGAATAACCGAAGCTCATTAATGTATAACAAGGTATTATTGACTTCACTATTACTATATAGCGCACCCTGCTGAATGGAATTGTTTCGGAGCAAAACTTTTGGTTTTAGATTTTGATTGCCTGAATAAATAAAACCAAACCCTTGAAAATATAATGTATCAAAGGTGCTAAAATAGGAAACACGGTCTCTAATGGTTAATTGTGGATCAAAATTCGGTAAAAAATACACCTTATTTACCCAATATTTTTGATGTGGAACTTCCGAAATCGTATTATCGGCATTTTTATTCACTGGGTTATTGACTATTATTTCAACATTAGCAAAATGTTTATTTGTATCTACTTTAAATTGCACGTAATCGGCATTAAAATCATAATATCCGCTGTCGCGAAGCTGATTAACCATCCTATTTCTTTCTGCCTCCATATTATCAAGCGAAAAAAGCATCCCTGTATTTAGCAATCGATGTGATGTATCAGAAAGGAATATGGGTGCCAGCAATGAATCAATAATAGTATAAGTAACATTTTTAATTACTATAGGCTCGTTTAGAATTATACTATAAGTGACTTTAGCTTTTTTGTTGTATTGCACTGTACTACATGTAACTTGAGAATCATAATACCCTTTATTTTTGAGAAATCGTTCAAATTGTTGGGTTGTTCGAGTTACGTATATTGAATCATAAATAACCGGCTCCTCTCCTATTACTCGTTCCACCCATTTTTTCCATTTTCTATCTTTACCTAAATTTGCAAAATTATAAACGGCTAAACGGAATCTAAAAAGCATGAATGTTTTTGTATTGGGAGATTGCCGGTAATAGGCTTTCAGTTCATTTTTGTCAATTGCTTTGGAATCCATTTTAAGGTCGTTACTATAAAGCAAATATTCATCTTTGGTTAGCATTCGGGTTGGATTGCAGCTTTGACTAACAATAGCCGCAATAAAAAGAATTAATAAAAGATGTTTATTGGTTGCTTTTCGCAATGACTGCATCATTTAAATAAACTTAAAACACAAATATAACTAACCCCTTTAAAGTTTAGTTATATTGAGAAAGGTTTTATTCAACTTTGTACAAACTCATGCCAAATAAGGTTGCATACTTTAGTAATGCGAACCAATGGATTTCTTTTTTACCTTTGCACAAACTAAGGATCTATGCTGTCAGTCAATCAGATAAAGTTTATTAAATCACTGGAACATAAAAAATACCGGAAAACTCATAATTGTTTTGTAGTAGAAGGTGAAAAAATGGTATTGGAACTAATGCATAGCTCCTTTGAAATTATTGATATTTTTGCTACTAAACCCTTTATTGATAAATATTGCAGGGAAAATAAATTTTACAATAAAATAAAAGAAATTAATGAATCGGAATTAGCTAAGATAAGCTTTTTACAAACTCCTAATCAGGTTTTAGCTGTTGCACAGCTTCCACTGTCAAAGCCAAATGAAATTAATAAAGGGGAATTAATGCTCGCTCTAGATAATATTCAGGATCCTGGTAATTTAGGAACCAT
>JAIFNJ010000008.1 GCA_020047835.1 Bacteroidota bacterium | reverse complement strand
ATAGGCAGGGCAAATAGTGCCATTGAAGGGGGTGAACCCGTTTCGTTCTTCTATGGATTTAAATCGATGGGCGTGAATCCCGATGACGGGCTTTTAATTTATGAAGACATAAACAAAGACGGCAAAATAAGTGACCTCGACCGAACAAAGATTGGCAGTCCGTATCCGGTAATATTTGGTGGAATAGGAAATGCCTTTGACTACAAATCGTGGACCCTAAGTGTTCTTTTCTTTTATTCCTATGGAAATGATATTTACAACGCTACCCGAATGTACACCGAAACAGGTTCAACCGGAAACCAAACTACTCAAATACTGAATCGATGGCAACATCCAGGTGATGTAACAACTATTCCAAAAGCATCGAGTTACAACAAAAGAATTTCATCACTCTTTGTAGAAGATGGGAGTTACATTCGGTTAAAAAGTTTAAAACTGAGTTACCGTTTAAGTGAACAAATACTTCACAATTCTACTTTTAAGATGGTTGAAATGTATGTTGCCGGAAAAAATTTATTACTACTGTCTAACTATTCGGGGATGGATCCGGAGGTTAATTACAACGGTTCAAACCCAATGGTCCAGGGTACCGATTTTTTTACCAGTCCACAACCTAAAACAATTATATTGGGAGTATGCGCAAGATTTTAATTCTTCTGGTATTGGCACTTTTCTCCTGCGAAAATGGGTTGGATGTGAAACCAAAAATGCAGATAGATACTGATGATGTATTCAGTAACAAAGAGAATATATATGCCGCATTGATTGGTTGCTACGATGCGTTGCAACTTCAGCACTATTATGGCAGAAACTTGATTATTGCCGGTGATATGGCTTCCGATAACAGTATGGCCACGGGTACAAAAATTGAATATTATAGCCTGGATGATAACAGTTTGCTATCGGATAATATCCTGGTAGAAGGAATCTGGCTTGATATTTACACCGCCATTAATCGGGTTAATTATATGATTTTTGAACTTTCATCGGTCGAATTCTTATCACCAAGTGAATTACAAGATTATTTGGGGCAGCTAAAATTTCTGAGAGCCCTGCACTATTTTAACTTGGTTCGATTGTATGGTGGACTGCCTTTAAAAACGATGCCAACAGTTACTGACGGTGCAGAGAATTATTTACCAAGAAGCTCTGAGGAATTGGTTTATGAACAGATTATTTCTGATTTGGAATTTGCAGCAGTAAGTATAATAAATATGGAACCTCAGAAAGCAACTCAGGATGCGGCAGTTTCTCTGCTGGCCTCGGTATATCTCACGTTAGCTAACTATGAAAAAGCCCTTACCTACGCTTCGCAAATATTGGAAACGGCTCCCGGTTTAGAGGAAAATTATGCAGAGCTTTTTTCAAACAGTGTAGAACCAAGCAGTGAAATTATTTTCTACATTCCTTTTTCAGCCAACGACAAAAATAGGATGGCTGAATACCATTTGCCCAATCAACTGGGTGGACGGTATGAAAATTCACCGACGCAAAAACTGGTTGATTTAATAGAACCCTCAGATGAACGAAAAAATCTAATAGCTTCATTATACACTACCTCAACCGGGTTAAAAATGTATTATACTACAAAATATAGCAATTTAACTTCCGGTTCCGATAAGGTAATAGTTTTGCGCAAAGCCGAATTATATCTGATACGAGCTGAAGCAAACTATTGGTTGGACTCCATTGCAAACCAACAGCTAATTTTAGATGACATTAACTTGGTGCGGAACCGGGCAAATCTTTCCTCAATCGACCTTTTAAATTTAACGGGTTCGCTTATAAATTGTATTGATAATGAAAAGCAGATTGAATTTGCCTTTGAAGGAAAACGTTGGTTCGATTTGATTCGCACGAACAATGCCATAGGTACCGTTGCCACAGTTACTGAAGAGTACCAGATGCTTTTCCCGATACCCCTTAGTGAAATAGTAGCCAATCCTTTAATTGAAACAGAGGATCAAAACGAAGGATATTAAAAAAATACTGCCATGATTTCGGAACCATGGCAGCAAAAACTAAAACTTACAGGAAAAAACTAATCCAAATCTAACCAAATCTTGTCTTGCAGATTGGGTAAATAGGTTGGAAAATTCGTATTGTACAACCGTTCATTTTGAGGGTAAGCAAACCTTCGGGGGATAGCCCCACCAGGATTTTGATTGTGGTCTCCTCCATCGTTTGGTGTTAATACCGGATACCCGGTTCTTCTGAAATCTGTCCACGATTCGATGGTGGCAAACATGGCATAATACTTTTGGCTGATTAGGGTTTGAAGTTTCGCATCAAAAGTTCCGGTTAACACCGCATTGGCATTCACATAATTATTTACAATGGTGGTATCTAAAGTGCCACTCGAAATTTTGACAATACTTGCTCTTACCGCCTCTTGCAATGCAACTTGCGCTTCCGGGTCATTTTCATTAATCCTCAACCGGGCTTCTGCTTCAATAAACTTTAATTCATGATAGGTCATCAAATGAACCGGTGAATTGGGCGATGTAAAATAGCTGTCTTCAATAGTGGCCACACCAAATTTCTTTTTGTATAAAAAATTTCTGCGCGGATCGTTCAAAGCGCTCATTTTACTGGTAAAAGAGTTATTAGGAATGATGTATTTTAACCGGGCAAAAGAGTAAAACGGGTTGTACTCAGCGGCAGAATAGCCATAAATAAATTCCATATCATCGTTGCTCGATATAAAAGCTTTCTCAGCCGATTCCAATGCCTTTTCAGCTGGATTATAGCTCAAATCGCCGGTACGTTTGGTTAAGTGTAAATAATACCGGGCTTTTAATGCATTAGCAGTACTTTTCCATTTTTCAATATTGCCTTTAAAAATCAGGTCATCGGCAGCCGGTTCAATTCCATAATTTGTTTTTTCTAAACTTTGGATTCCTTCATCGAGCATCAACTGAATTTTTTCATAAATTGATTCCTGACTGTCAAACACCGGTGAGCGGTTTAGCGAACCGTTTAATGCCTGACTGGCTGGGATATCGCCCCAAAGTGAGGTCATGTTACCCAGACACAACGCCATTAAAATTTTACCAATTCCGGTATAATAGTGGGCACTATCCTGAATGGAAACATCAATCATTTTTTGCAGATTTATCATGGGGCCATCGTAATAATCATTCCAGTCCCAATCAACATAAAGGGCTTCGTTCAGAATATATATCTGCACCTGACGCGGGTGATTGTCAATACCTTCGTAATATTGCATAAAAATACCCGACATAACCTGTCCGGTTCCAGCCATAAGCCTTGCCAAGCTCTCCTGAGTATAAGGCAGCAATACATTAGCTGGCACTTCGGTAGGATCATTGGGATTTATATTTGCCACCTCCAAATCACAGGAAAATACCAACATCATTGAAAAAATAACGAGTGCCGGTAGCAAAAATTTATTTATACGCTTCATAATCGGTTTCATTTAAAAAGTTAATTGAATGTTGAATTCCCATCCCCGGGTATTGGGCATATTGAAATAGTCGCGCCCAAGACTGTTTGATGTTCCCGAAAGGTTTGTTTCAGGATCGATACCGGTATAATCAGTAATCAGAAATAAATTTCTGCCGCTAATCCCAAAAGAAAAACTCTTTATGGGCATATTTTTTAGCAGCTTCGACGGTAATGAATAGTTCAGGCTGACTTCCCGAAGGCGAATATAAGAGCCGTCCTCAATGGCGGCTTCAGAAAGTCCGGCCAAACCACCTTGAGCACTGTAATAGGCATTGTCGCGTTTAACAGCCACCGTATTGGGCAATCCTGTGGTGGCGTTAACACCCGGAAATACAAAATCCTCTTCGCGGTTTTCCGTTTCTTTATGAGTTCCCAGTGTTTTCATCACATTTTTAGTACCGTTGTACACATCACCGCCCTCCTTAATATCAAGCAATGCGGTTAAATTTATGCCTTTGTATGTAAAAGTATTACGCAATCCAAGCAGAAAATCAGGATTCGGATCACCTACAATTCCCGGTAGCACATCTATTTGCGGATATCCATTATCGTTCACCAACACTTCTCCGTTTTCGTTGCGCAAATATCGGGTTCCGTAAAGTACACCATAGGGCTGTCCTTCAATAGCAACGGAGCGTGTTGTACTTACACCTGTTGTTTGAAATTCCAGCAATGGAATCCCATCGGGCAAATCTTCCACCATATTTTTGTTCTTGGCAAAGTTTACCATGATGTCCCATTTAAAATCGGGTGTTTCAACCGGAGTAATAAAAACCTGAGCTTCAAAACCATTATTGGTAATTACACCGGCGTTCATTAACATGTATTCATAACCTGTAGAAAAAGGAACAGGAACACTAATAATCTGGCCAATACTTTTTGATTGGTAATAGGCAAGATCAAATCCCAATTTATTTTTAAAGAAGCGCAAATCAAAACCCACCTCCGTTGAATTGGTAGTCTCCGGCTCCAACTTGCTATTTCCAATGGTGCGCTCGGTAGCAAATGCTGTTTGCCCGTTTACACCTCCTTCAATAGCGGTATAATAATCGCGCAGCGAATAAATGGGAGCATCGTTCCCAACCTGTGCCCACGATGCTCTGATTTTACCATAATTGAAATAGGGGTTATCGATATGGAAAGCATCGGTGAAAACAAAACTGGCATTTACCGAAGGATAGAAAAATGAATTATTTCCTTCAGCTAACGTCGATGACCAATCGTTTCGTCCGGTGGTATTCAAATACAGAAAGCCTTTGTAGGCAAACTTAATGTCGTAGTAGGCTCCAACAATTTCGTATTTTGTTCTGGTATCACCTCCTGAAGAAACGGCAGTATTCGAAAGGTCGTAAAAATTGGGTAGAATTAGTGAATCGCCTTGCTGATAGTTATCATACGTCTTTTTGGTGTAATAATTATGTCCTGCGGTAACCGTCAATTTTAAATCGTTGGTAATATTTTTTTCGGCAGTAAGCAGTAAGTCGGAATTGATGCTATTGAAATTATAAGTACTTACTGTAACGTATCCAT
Source organism: Bacteroidota bacterium (assembly GCA_020047835.1). Classification (GTDB taxonomy): domain Bacteria; phylum Bacteroidota; class Bacteroidia; order Bacteroidales; family SZUA-534; genus GWE2-40-63. Next base: position 9,427 of record JAIFNJ010000008.1, on the reverse strand, counting down.
TTGGAGTGTCGCTGGAATTGTTATCAAAAAATGAGTTGCGCTCTTCAGAATAGTTATCCAAGCCTATCCGATACATTGCATTTAACCAGGAAAATATGGAGTAATCAATTTGTGAATTACCTATAATCCGGTTCACCTCATCGCTGGCCCGGTTTTTATTCACCGACCAGTATGGATTATCGTATCCACTGTAATAATTCCGCTGGGTTCCATTGGGATACATATAAGCACTTGGGTCGTTTACCGGATCATCAGAACCATTGGTAAGGTCGAATGTTGGCGTGCACCGCATTAATCCCACCATAACCGCCGACAGGTTACTTCCTTTTTGGGCATAATCGCCTTGCGAATTGGAATAGGTGGCTCCCCCTGATATCCTCAATTTCTCGGAAAGTTTAGTATCCCCCGATATTTTAAAATTGGTCCGGTTAAAATTGGTTAACGGGACAATTCCCTTCTGTCGTAAATTTCCTACCGACATCAAATAATTGCCCAAGTCGTTACCACCATTCATACTCAAATAGGTGTTGGATGTAGTGGCTGTTTCAAAAAAATCTTCAATATTATCATATCCTTCCACTCGGTCATCGGTGGCCAGCGGATTACTCATACCAACAATAAAACCATTCTTGTCTTTTGGATTGTTAGTTGAACCATCATAACGCAGCGTATCCATTTTTGGTCCCCAACTTAAATTACTGGTGTTGGAATATACGGTTCTTCCCAGCGCCTTATCGTAATAACCTTGAGCATAGGTATATTGCTTTTCAGGAAGTTTATTTACTTTATCAATTCCAAAACTGGTTTTAAGGGTAATATTGCTTTTTGTTCCTTTGCCTTTACCCGATTTGGTGGTAATTAAAATAGCGCCATTGGCCGCCCTTATACCATAAAGTGCCGATGCTGCTGCACCTTTAAGTACTGAGACCGACTCAATATCATCGGGATTAATATCAATGGCCCGATTGGAATAATCATAAACATAACTGCCGTCGTAACTATTGTCGATAGGAACGCCATCAACAACAAAAAGAGGGGCGTTGCCGCCTGCTCGCAGTGAGGTTCTTCCCCGAATAACAATATCAGCAGATGCCCCAGGGGTACCAGCAGAACTGGTAATACTGATACCTGCCACTTTTCCGCTCAACGCATTTACAATATTTGTTTGCTGGGCATTGCCGATTTCATCACCTTTTACCTCCTGTGCTGCATAGCCAATGGCCTTTTTTTCACTTTTAATACCAATGGCCGTAATGATAACATCTTCCAGTTCAGTAATGTCTTTTATGAGTAAAATTTTGAAGTCTTTTTGAGTTCCCACACTAATCTTTTCTTGATTATAACCAATAAAAGAAATTACTAAAACATCGTTTGGACCACTGACTTGCAAGCTAAAGTTACCATCCATATCAGTAATGGTGCCGTTATTGGTTCCCTCAATAATTACGGTAGTACCAGGCATTGGCTCTCCATTTTCAGCATCTATAACCTTTCCGGTTATGGTTGTTTGCGCAACAGCAACTGAAACAGTCAGGAATAACAACAATAATAGAATCGTATTTTTTCTCATAGACGTTAGTATTTGAAATTCTTAAGTAATACACACTTAAGGCAATCAACACTTAATGTGAATGCAAATTTTTTGGATGAAATTTGATTAATAATAAATACAGGCATATTTCAGTCAGCTAAAATGGCCTTAAGGACTAATTTCTGATTTTTATGTTGCAGGATAGTTAAGAAGGAATCCCCCTTTAATTGAAAAGCATGTCAATTTATCATAACAATGACTCTGAATAATAATTTGGATACAATACCGTGTACCTTAACGGAAAATAATTACGCAAACGTTTTATATAACTGTATTTCTGATATTTAATAAGACCTGTAAGTACATAAATACCCCCATATTGGGAAACTAATACCCTATATTGGAACATTTACCCCTCATATTAGGAATGATGCTTTGGAGAATCTCTAATTCATTGAGATATATTTGTGCATACGATTGCGAAATATGGAAAATACCGAAAAGAGAATAGAACACATGAAATATTATATCCTAGCTGGGATTATTGCATTTTTTGTTCTATTAGTAATTTTAATTGAGACCATTTTTTGAAAATTATTCATTAACAAATAACAGCAATGATAAAAGAGTACTTTCGAAACAAAATTACCAAGATTGGGATAGCATCAATAATTGTATTGTTCTCCTTACATGCATCTGCTCAGATTATTGTATCGGGGACTGCAATATCAGGATCCGATAACTTACCCCTGCCTGGAGTGAATATTGTTATTAAAGGCACCACTTTGGGTACTGTTACCGATTTTGAAGGCAAATTCACAATAACAGCTCCATCAAAGGAGGCTGTATTAGTTTTTTCTATGATGGGTATGCTAACTGAAGAAATTGCAGTTGGTACCCAAACCACCATTAATATTACCATGATTGAAGATTTAATTGGGATCGATGAGGTAGTTGTTGTTGGATATGGTACTATGAAGAAAACAGATGTAACGGGTTCTGTTGGCTCCATTGATTCAAAAAAATTGGTGGAAAGAGGAACTCCATCCCTATTAGAATCGATGCAGGGAGCTGTTCCTGGCGTTAGTATTACTCAGAGTGGAGGGCGAAGTCAGTCATCCGGCTATGATATTCAAATTCGTGGTAAATCATCCATAAATTCAGAGGTTACCCCGCTTTTTGTTGTGGATGGTGTAATTGTTAGTGACATTGATTTTTTGAATCCACAAGATATTCAACGTATTGATATTCTAAAAGATGCCTCATCAACAGCCATTTATGGATCACGTGCCACAGCCGGAGTTGTGATGGTAACAACAAAAAGTGGAAAATCGATTGAGGGCAAAGGTGCCACAAAACCAATAGTAACTTACGATGGATACTACGGTTTAACTAAAAATACACGCATGCCTGATTTTATGGGTGCGCAGGAATTTTATGATTACCGATTCTTGAATTTTATAAGTACAAACGATGCTACCGGGCAGCCCGTTTATCGGATGTCACCCGAGAGTTTTCAGCAAGGATTGTTGTACGATGGATCCAACAATTATGTTATGAAAGAGATGCTAAAAACCGGAGAGTCCTACGACTGGCCCAGCATGATAACCCAAGATGGACATGAACAAAACCATTTTCTCACAGTAAGTGGAAGTTCTGAATCGGTGAACTACTATTTTGGAACCGGATACAGCACAAACATTGGAACTTACAAAGGGGATGCCCAAGATCGCTTTAATTTAAAAGGAAGTATGGATTCAAAAATAAGCGATTATTTTTCGGCCGGAATGAACTTTAATTTTGCCTTAACCCAATCCGATTATGCCAGCGATGATGCAATTGAAGATGCATTTCGCATGAACCCGTTTATGCGCCCGTACAATGAAAATGGCGAATATAATTTAAAGCCCGGAAATTTTGAGGCTATGAGAACAGCCGCCAATCAGTTTACCGACGAGGTGAACCCCTTGCTTTACAACGAAGATGAATTGAAGCAAGATAAAAATTATCGGATGCTGGGTAATGTTTATTTAGAGGCCAAACCGATTGATAATTTATCAATAAAGACCACCTTTTCGCCCAACTACAATCATACACCAACCGGTCAATATAGAGGTGGTGCAACCGGTCAAACTCCTACAGGATATTACACTTCAACAGAAAGTTTTGACTGGACTTGGGACAATATTATTAATTATAATTTGACATCAGGCGATCACTCATTTGGTGCCATGGGACTTTTTAGCATGAATTCCTATAATTATGAAAAATATAACATGGAGGTAATAAACCCAATAGAGGGGACTACTTGGTACAATTTGGGCTCAGGGGAGATGCAGTTATATTCTTCGGAATATGCTGAAAACAGCATGGTTTCCTATGCCATGCGATTGAATTATAATTATAAGGGCAAATACTTGTTCACTGCCACTGCCCGTGCCGATGGTTCATCCCGTTTTGCAAAGGACTATTATTGGGGTACCTTTTCATCGGCCGCCATTGCATGGCGAATTTCAGAAGAAGATTTTATGAGTACTGACTGGTTATCGAACCTGAAACTTCGTTTGAGCTATGGTATAACTGGAAACAACTCAGGTATTGGCAATTATGCAACACATACCACTGGCTCTGGCCCTAATTATTATGCATACGGCAACCAGTTAGCCTATGGATATTACCCAAGTGGTGTAGTAAATAGTGCCTTAACCTGGGAGACTTCGTCGGAAACTAACTTTGGATTCGACTTTGGAGTTTTTGAAGGAAGGGTATCGGGTACCTTAGATATTTACAATAAAGATTCAAAAAGCCTGCTTTATGAAAAATCGCTGCCTTTGGTTTCAGGTGGAGGTGCACTTTACGATAACATAGGTAATGTGCGTAACCGGGGTATTGAGTTATCATTAAATACAATAAATATAAATACTAAAGACCTGAAATGGGAAACCTCTTTTGCTTTTTCGTCTAATAAAAACGAAGTGATTCAAATCAACGGTACCAGCGAATTTATTATTGATAGTGATGATCCAATAACGGCCTCTTTATTCCTGAATGAACCGGTGAATAACATTTATGCCTATGTTTGGGATGGTATTGTTACCGACCAGATGATGACAGTGCCTAATAATGCTGCCTCTGCAAAAGGTGGCTTCACTCCTGGCACCCAGATTACCGAAGCCGAATATTATTATGCTGTTTATGGTTGGAGTGAGGGTATGCCTATAATCGCCGACCTGAATCACGATGGGTCGATTGACTCCGATAATGACAAGAAAGTACATGGAAGTCAAGATCCGCAATGGACGGGAAACATCAGTTCAACACTTACTTATAAAAACTGGGATTTTTCATTCTCCATATATACAAAACAGAACTACCTCGTATATTCATCATTTTATCAAAAATATTATGATTATGCTTACAGGGGATGGAACAAGTTAACTATGGACTACTACCTTCCCGCTGGAACATTGATTGATTGCGATGGCATAACCGCTGATGGTACATATATCAATCCAGTATATCAGGAGCAAACTCATTATGGGGAATTTCCATTCATTAATTCAACAACTCCAAACTACGGCGCAGGTTCCATTTGGCTGGATAAAGGGGTCAGTAACCTGGCAAGTATTGTTGATGCCTCTTACTGGAAAGTTCGAAACATTACGCTCGGTTATACTTTCAACAAAACAATGCTAAGCAATTTTGGAATCCAAAGCCTTCGTGCCTATATAAATATCACCGATCCGTTTGTATTTACAAAATACAAGGGATTTGATCCTGAATGGGCAAGCTCAGAAAGCAAGTACGATGGACCCAGTACCACAACTTATCAATTTGGGATTAATTTGAAATTTTAACCAGAAAAGAAAAGAGCACTATGAAAAAATCAATTAATATATTAATGTTAGGTTGCCTGATAAGTTTTTTTGGACTTACGGGTTGTGAAGATTTTTTGGATGCCGATAATAAATCGGCAGTTACAGCAGACGAACAGTTTTCGACAAAAGAAGGCTTTGAAACATTGGTTAACCAGGCTTACTTTACCTTGCGTGCCGTGTATGACGATCCGACCATATTTTGTTCTGGTACCGATTTATATGTCGGAATACGAGCTGCAGGCGATGCCACACTTGAAGGATACACCCTTACTTCTGATAATGCGACCGTAAAAGATTTATATACTGATCTTTATGCCATTGTTAATGCTGCAAACGCTGTATTGTACTATGCCGATAAGAGTGAAGAATTTGCGGAAAAAGAATTACGTAAGGAAGAAGCCCGCTTTATTCGAGCGTATGCCTATTATGTGCTCTCTCAACAATTTGGCCGCATGCCAATTATTATAAGTTATATAAATACAGCTGAAACATCATACCCAAGAAATACATTAGAAGAAACCTATCAATTTATGATTGGTGAGCTGGTTCAGTTATCGAATAGTGCTTTACTACCTGCAACTGACAAAATGGGTCGGGCAAGCAAGCAGGCTGTTAAAGCATTGTTAGCCAAAGTTTATCTAGCAGCAGGCTGGGATTTGGAAACCACGCTTACCGATGCCACAAGTGGCACCTATTCCATAAACAGCGCCACTTATTTTGGTTTAGCTGCATCCACAGCAATAGAAGTAGCTGATGAAATTCAATTAACGATGCCGTTTGAAGAAAAATGGTCACCAGTTAATGAACAAAACGAAGAGGCTATTTTTGCCATTCAATGGGATCGGACCACATCGCTTGATGTGATTTCCGGAGGTTACTCACACCAAAATGATTTTGGCACATATCTGGGAGCTGCAACATTGGGTATGAAGGTTGTTAATTCTGATTTAAACCTCACATCAAAAACCTATTATCTATTTGAAAAAGGTGACCAACGATACGAAGCCACTTTTATGACAACTGTATATAATTATACCACAAATAATTGGGGGAAACAGGGTTACTGGGCTTACTATAATTCAACGTCTGCTGAACAAGCCAGTTTGGGAATTGCATACCATTTTCCTGCATGGTACACCACCAATCAGGAAATTGCAGATTACCAGGCCGCTAATGCATCTCGTTTTGCAACGAATGGAGCACAGAATATTTCACAGATTATCCGCACTTCAGACCCAGTGCGCTGGATAAAATATAAAACCGATGGCACAGTTGCCTCCGATGAAGCTGAAATTGACTATTTACTGGCATTGGAAAGAGTAGGTACTATTCCACCCATTAAAAAATTTGACGACCCCAATACATCAATTGAAACCACCAGCGGAAATGGAAGTTATCGCGATTTTGTTTTACTAAATATAAGTGATATCTATTTAGTTGCTGCAGAAGCTTATCTATTGGCAGGAAATGAGGGTGAAGCACTCAATTACTTGAATAAAGTGCGCACTAGGGCAGGTGCTACCCAACTTGCATCATTTGCTTCGTATAAACGATTTGATCCGAATCAGGAAGGATTTGTATCAGCCGATCAAAACATTGATGTAATACTCGACGAACGAGCCCGGGAATTACTGGGTGAATACTATGGCTGGATGGATTTACGCCGAACCCGTCAATTGGTAAAATACAACATCAAGTGGAACGTAAACTTTACCCTTTCAAATATGATTGGCGGCGATGGCAACATCAAATGGTTGCGTCCGATTCCGGCTGACGAAATTGGTTTGAATACAGGTATTTCACCATCGGACCAAAATCCTGGTTACACCGCTGAAACAGCCAATTAACAAGTAATTAACTTTAAAAAAAGAAAACAATGAAAAAAGCTAAGTATATAGTAGGTTTATTAATAATCTCACTGGTATTGACTCTGGCATCTTGCGAAGATGAAATAGAAAGGGAAAGCACCCATACGGATGCATCAGCATTGGCTGTAGGAACTTTTACAGGTATAATATCTTTAGATACTACTGCATCATATACCGATGTAACAATTGTAATAACTAAAATAGAATCGGATTCTGTTCAGGCTGTAACAATGAATATTCAGGCACCAAATTTTACTTATAGCGGTGCAGCAGGCATGGACCTTTATGCAAATCTCAATGTTGCAAAAGCAAACGATGGTTTTGAATTTTCCAGTGGATTTTCCTCAACATTGCGCCTGATAGGACAATTAAATAATACCAATTTGTATATGAAACTCCCTATACAGGTAAGGAGTTCCAATAAGGAAGTAAGGTTCCATACCAATGGTAATGACTGGGTGTTTGTTGGTACAAAAAATTAACATGTAAAGCAGAAAATGGAACAGACAGTAAATGCTAACTTCTGTCTGCCTATTTAACTTATATAAAGAGAATAAATATTTCCAATTATTAATTTTAAAAACTAACAATTATGAAAAAATGTTTACTAATGATGACAGTTCTTTTGCTAACTGTTGTAATGTTTGTAAAAGCACAGGAACCAGTAACATGGATGGCAAATACTTATTGTATTGATAATAGTATTGCTGCTGATGCAATTGCGCTAACAGCTATGCAAGAAATCACAGTAGGTGATGTTACTTTTACTGCTGAGGAGAAAGCAGGTGCTGCTTGGTTATATAAAGTGACTGCAAGTCCAACTGAATTTACCTACAACAATGTAACTTACAGTGCCTCATATGTTCAGGGGCAAACTAACCCTCTTAATGGCAGGCTAATGAGAGACGGTGATTATTGCGCCATAGCTAAATTCACATCAACATCAAATGGTACATTGGATGTAACATTCAAATTTGGTTACAATAAACGTTTCTGGGTTGCCGCTGTTCCAAAAACCGCTTTGGAAGACCTTGATTTAAACGATTCTACAGCAGTATCTGCATACGCTTACCAATATGCCGAAGGAGCAACCTACTGGAGTGGATACTTTGATCCTACAACCACACCTCCAAGTTATTATCTTGGTGCCACACCTACAGTAGATCCAGGGGGTACTTATTATACAGGCATAACTCTTGACATTAAGACAGATTATGAATACTATGTGTTTTTCTCTGGCTCAAAATTAATGTTATGTGGGTTAACTTACACTGCTACTCCAGTTATAACAGAATATTCTGTTAGCGGATCAGTTAAAACTTCAGGTGGAACAGCAGTGGAAGGGGTTTTAATTACTTCTTCTGATAGTAAAACTGCAACTACAAATGCAAGCGGTGAATATTCAATTAATGGCGTTACTGAAACCAGCATTACACTTACCCCAACTAAGACCGACTACACATTTGCTCCAGAAACAATTACCCTGACTATGGATAAGGATTATACCGGTCAGGATTTTGTGGCAACTCCCGTTGTAAAAGAATATTCAGTTAGTGGAAAAGTTGCTACTTCAGAAGGTACTGCATTAGCAGGTGTTTTAATAACTTCTTCCGATACTAAAACCGCAACAACCAATGCTAGCGGAGAATATTCAATTGCTAGCATAACCGAAGCCAGTATTACACTTACCCCTTCAAAAACTAACTTTACCTTTAATCCTGCCACAATTACCCTCACAATGGATAAGGATTACACCAATCAGGACTTTATTGCAACTGATATAACTATTGCTATACCCAGACAAGTAAGTGGTACAATAGCTACTTCAGATGGCACTCCTGTAGAAGGAGTTTTAGTAACTTCAAGCGATGGTAAAACAGCTACAACCAATGCTAGCGGATTATATTCTATTACCGATATAACTGCAACCAGTATTACGCTTACCCCATCGAAGACCAACTATACATTTACTCCGGCATCAATTACCCTAACGATGGACAAAGACTATTCAGATCAGAATTTTGTTGCAGCCATAGTAGACGGTATACAAGATAGCCAAATTTCAAGTGCTACCTTAATTTCTACTGAGTATTACAACATTCTAGGGAAAAAATTAGAAAAACCTCAATGGGAAGGTTTGTATATTATTG
>JAIFNJ010000080.1 GCA_020047835.1 Bacteroidota bacterium | reverse complement strand
TGTGATTGATTCCGTTGAAAAAGGCTGGCTTAAAAGTTGGGTAAAAATAAATTTTAAGAAAAAGAAAAACGAAGATTTGTGGAGGCGGTTTCTGAAGGTGTATCCCAATCATCAGGTAAGATTCCACTGGGTGAAAGGGCATGCAGGGATTCCCGAAAATGAACGATGCGACCAATTGGCCGTGGAAGCATCAAAAAAGAAAACACTTTTGATTGATGAAGCCTATGAAAATGGAAGTTCCGATGGGGAACTTTTTTGAAGAGTTAAGTAACTATATATTTATTGGTAAGTTTTGGAATAACGGCTTTTCGACATTTATAGTGGAAAACAAAAGTTTTGTTAATATGACTTTTTACCCCTCTGTCTGTCGACATCTCCCCTGCAAGCAAGGGAGAATGCACAGATTGAGCATTGCTGTAATATTTATGCTCAAGGGCGGACCTACTCCCTCCTTTGATAAAGGAGGGTTGGGGAGGATACTTTATAATGTACTAAAACTGTTTCCTTACATTTTGTAGAATAGCCAAAATAATACATTTAAATACATTCAACTAAACAACAATAGATTCCTGCTAGCACAGGAATAACAAGTGTAAAAACTGATATTTCGAAAAAGAACAAGTACCATGTATAAAATAGCACTTTTTGCCTCCGGTTCGGGAACCAATGTGGAGAATATTGCCCAGTATTTTAAAGGACACCCAACGGTTGAGGTTAGCCTGATTCTATCAAATAAAAAGGATGCCTATGTTTTGGAACGGGCAAAAAATCTGAATATTCCGGCGAAAGTATTTACCCGTGAGCAATTTTACCAAACCACAAAAATTGTTGATTTATTAATTGAGGATGCAATTGATTTGGTGGTATTGGCCGGGTTTTTATGGTTGATACCCGATTCATTAATTGCAGCTTTCCCGAACCGCATCATTAACATCCATCCGGCGTTGTTGCCAAAATATGGTGGTAAAGGCATGTATGGAAGCAAGGTTCACGAAGCGGTGGTAGCGAATCACGAAAAGGAAAGCGGTATTACCATTCACTTTGTAAATGGAGAATATGACAAGGGTAATATTCTATTTCAAGCCAAGGTAGAAGTCCTTACAACAGATAATCCTGATGATGTGGCATATAAAGTGCATGCTTTGGAATATGAGCACTTTCCAAAAGAGATAGAACGATTGTTGTTAAAGGGAAACAGTGCATAATTTTTTGTAGTATATCTATAGTTCAATGCAATGCTTCCAAGGTAAAATTAAAAGTACTCCCTTTCCCCTCTGCACTTTCAACCCAAATTTTGCCACCATGTTTTTCAACAAAATCTTTGCAAAGAAATAATCCCAATCCGGTTCCACTTTCACTTGCCGTTCCATTGGTAGTATGGGTTTGCGAAATATCAAATAACTGGTTTTTCACTTCAGGTGCTATTCCTACTCCATTGTCGGAAACTGAAATGGTAATTGCTGTTTTGTCTGCTTCCGCAATAACATAGATTCGCCCTCCCGGATTGGTGAATTTTATGGCATTTGAAATCAGGTTCCGCAAAATAGTTTTTAACATATCAATATCTGCCCAAACAGCGATTTCTTCAATGGAGGAATAATTAAGGCCTATTTTTTTTGCATCAGCGTTGGGTTTTAGAATTCCTATAATATCTTAAAATATCGTCGAGCAAATGGTAAGTATTTTGTGCTGATTCGTTCACGAGTTTTATCTGCTGTTCAATGGTATCCATATCGTAATACCTTATATTTTCAGCTAACAGTTGCAAAAATCCCAAAATGGTGTTAAAAGGGCTTCTTAAATCGTGAGCCAGAATTGACATGAACCGGTCTTTGTCGGAATTTGCTTTTACCAGTTGCTCGTTTTTAAATTTTAATTCCTGTTCTGCCTTTCTGCGTTCGGTAATATCGCGGCCAATGCCAACCAAACCAATAATTTCGCCCTCTTGGTTATGCAGTGGAAGTTTCGAAGAAAGCAGCCAACGCTTTTGTCCATTCTGATCCAGAACATATTCTTCCCTGTTAATGACAGGCTTTCCTGTTTGAAAGATTATTTGATCATCAGCAAAAAATCGTTCGGCCAATTCTTTTGGATAAACGGCAAAATCATCTTTGCCCAAAACCTCTGACTCTGATTTAACCCCCGAATTAATTATGTCAGCTATATTGGCCAGTGTTTTTCTAGATAAATGGTCTTTGGAATATATTGAATCCGGAATATTGTCAATAAGAGTACGGAGCAGTAATTGTTTGTTGAAAAGGGCTTCTTCGGCTTGCTTCTTTTCGGTAATATTACGGGTGACCCCAATTAAACCTACGATTTGCCCATCCTGGTTCCGCAAGGGCAGTTTGGATGAAAGCACCCAACTTTTTTGACCATTCTTGTTGAAAATGAATCCTTCTTTATCAAGCACAGGATTCCCGGATTGAAGCACTGCATTATCTTCCATACAAAACATTTCGGCCAGTTCCTTTGGATAAAAGGCAAAATCATCTTTGCCCAATACTTCAACTTCAGAATCAGCTCCTAGGTAGTGCAATTCGGCTTTATTTGCCAATGTCTTTCGGCCTGATAGGTCTTTTGAATAGATTGAATCGGGAATGCTATCAATAAGTGTGCGAAGCAACAGCCTTTCGTTGCAAAGAGTTTCCTCTATTTGTTTGCTCTCTATTTCGGCAGATAAATGACTTGAAACTTGTTTTAAGTAAGATTCCTTTAAAGATTCATGCTCCAGCTGCAATTCCTTTAGCTCTTTTAAAAGTTCTTCTTTAGTTTTATATTGATGGTTCATTGCTGCTAATTATAATTTAATGAGAACTTGAGAAACCGCTCATTTTTGTAAAAGATGGCTAATCATAGTCATCAATAAATTCTTGTTTATGGGTTTGCTAATATAGTCGTTGCAGCCGGAATCCAGCGCTTTTTGCCTTTCCTGATGCGAAGCATAGGCCGTTTGTGCAATAATTTTTAAGTTGGGTTTGCTCTGTCGAATTTGGCGGGTTGCTTCATAGCCATCCATATCGGGCAAGCGAACATCCATTAACACTAAGTCAACTTTACCCGAAATGGCAATTTTAACCGCCTCATTCCCATATTCGGTCCGGATCAAGTTAAATCCGGCAATGGATAATATTTCTTTCAGATATTCCGCATTCGGTTTATCGTCTTCAACAATGAGAATGGTAATACCGGAAAATTGAAGTTCCACAGTTTTTTCTATAACTAAAGGTTTGTAGTCAATGGGTTGAATTGTTTGGTAAGGAATTGTAAAAGAAAATGTGGTACCTTTGCCTACTTCTGATTCCACAAATATCTCGCCTCCCAGCAGAGTTACCAAACCTTTTACAATTGACAAACCCAAACCGGTACCACTTACCAATTTTTTTTCTCCTGGATTTAGCTGAGTAAAACGTTCAAAAACTATATCCTGCTTATCCAAAGGAATGCCTATTCCGGTATCAGAGACATAAAAAATGAGGTTGTGCTTACCATCAAATTTACACCCACCTAAAATGGAACCAGAATCGGTAAATTTAAATGCATTGCTAATTAAGTTTATGAATATTTGTTTCAACTTTACCTTGTCGGTGGCAATGTTGCTTTCAAAGGGGTTACACTGGGTTTGCAGGCGAAACTCAATATGCTGCTTACTGCTGCGTACCTGGTATTCTGCAAAAAAAGCAGTTAGTTCGCCAAATAACTCATTCAAATTGCAGGCTTCCACATTAATAGGTATTTGCACCGATTCAATCTTTGCAATATCTAGAATATCATTTATAATATCGAGTAAATCGTTACTGCGTTGATTGATGATTTCTGCAAATTTTTCGAGTTTTGGCTTATCGTTGTAATATTGTACAATAAGTTCAGAAAATCCCATAATAGCGTTCATGGGAGTGCGTATCTCGTGGCTCATGTTTTGTAAAAAGGCGGTTTTTAATCGGTCGCTCTCCTCCGCTTTTTCTTTGGCTTTAATAAGTTCTTTTTCTACATTTTTAAGATTCGTAATATTCACACCAACACCCATAAGCATTGGCCCTTCCGCTGAATCAAACCTCACTCCGGTAAGTAAATAAGGTATACCTTCACCATTTTTATGATAAAGAGTTGCTTCAATACTGATGAAGGTATTGTTCTCCAACACATGTTGGATACTGCTTTTTACCAAGGTCTTTGCTTCGTCTAATTGATGCCAATTTTCAACCGGGAATCCATCGAGTTCATCAGGGTTATAACCCAGTTCATCGACATGTTTTTTATTCCATTTGCAAAGGCGGAGGTCTTTATCGTATAAATAAAAAATTACAGGTAAACTATCCAGCAGTTTTTCGTTAAAATGTTTTTCTTTTAATATTTCAGTTTCAACTTTTTTCTGTTCTGTAATATCTGTTGTTATCAAAACTACATTTTTTACTTTACCTCCAATATATATTGGCGAAAGTCTAGAACGGTACCAGCGCATTTCACCTTTGGTTCCCATCCCTGGTATTTGGTAGGTTTGCTGAACCGATTCCTTAAAAACCTTATCAAGGCTTTCCATCATTATTGAATGATATTCGGGTGCTACCCAATCGCAGAAGTTTTTTCCAATAACCTCATCCAATGTAAACCCCGGTAAAACCCGACTCATATACAAAATGGTTCCCTTCCGGTCCAACTCAGTAATTATATCAGGAACACTCTCCGTAATCGCTCTTAGCCGTTCTTCACTTTCCTGAGATGCTTGTTCAGCCATCTTGCGCTCTGTAATATCGTTCGAAACGCCGATTATTTCTAAAACATTGCCTTCATTATCAACTATTGGGGAGTAAACCACATCAAACACTACTCCTTGCACTTCTATCTCATGCCGTTGAACCTTCCCAGTAAGTGCCAGCTTAATGTTTTCAACTATGGAAGGATAATCATGATACAAATCATAGGCCGACAATCCTACTACCTGGCCAGGTTTTAAACCTATTTTTGCCAAACCCTTTCCTTCCGAAAGTGTAAAAACCCCATCTTTATTAATTTTAAATGTTACCAAGGGAGTATTGGAAACTACAGTCCGATAGCTTTCCTCACTATCGTGCAAGGCTTTTTCGGCTATCATTCTGTCAGTAATATCATTGGAAACTCCTATTACACCAATCACTTGTCCTTTTGGATCACGCAATGCGATTTTGCTGGTATCGAACCAAACTACTTTCCCATAATTCTGATGTTGCATTTCAACTTCATGAAGTTTGGATTTGCCACTTTCAATAACTTGCTTATCATCGGTCCGGTATTTCTCTGCTTCGGTTTTACTCCAAGGAAAATCGAAATCGTTTTTCCCAACAATTTCGGCTGAATTATTTAATCCCGCCCCTAAGGCAAATAAATGATTACACCCTAAATAATTCGACTGTTTATCTTTCCAAAAAACAACACCCGGAAAATTATCCAAAACCGTTTGGAGCATTTGTTCCGATTTGCGCAAATTGGCTTCATTCAGTTTGCGCTCTGTAATATCACGATAAATCGATTGATACGTGCCATCGGGCATCATCTTGGTTCGCATTTCCACGGTGACCTCAATGCTATCGGGACGGACAATTACCCGATCGTTTATAACTATTTCACCTTTTTGAAGCAAATCAAACCTAAAAGGGCTTTTGCTTAGGCTTTCGGAAGTAAAAGGTACTTGAC
>JAIFNJ010000247.1 GCA_020047835.1 Bacteroidota bacterium | reverse complement strand
GATGTAATAATGGGTGATGATTGCAGTATTTGGTTTAATGCAGTTCTCAGGGGCGATGTTAATTCCATACGTATCGGGAATAAAGTGAACATTCAGGATGGGGCCGTACTTCATACCTTATATCAGAAATCGGTAGTTGTAATTGGCGACAATGTTTCCATTGGTCATAACGTTACTATTCATGGGGCTTGTATAAAAAACAACGTGTTAATTGGAATTGGCGCCACGGTTCTCGATCATGCGGTAATTCACGAAAACTCGATTATTGCAGCCAATGCGTTGGTTCTTAGTGGAACCATAGTGGAACCCAACAGCATTTATGCCGGGGTACCGGCTAAAAAAGTAAAGGATATTGAGCCCGGCCAGTCGCAGGAAATGATTGAAAAAATTGCCAATAATTATTTGATGTACGCCGGTTGGTACGAAAAGCAAGATTAGTTTCAGTACAAATAAGATATTAGGTTAGGTCAATTTTTGTTGCAGGATAAGACTTCCCAGTTATCTTTGTTACTAATAAATCAATTACTTTTGTATCTCCAGTAGAATAAAACTCAGGTAAAACCGTCGTTAGGCTGCTTTGTGTTCCAAGTTCTAAAAGAATATTTTTTGTCCGTAAGGCTATGGCCGGAGCCGGATCAATTATTTGGATTGATTTAGGAACTAGTTGTTTTAGCAGGGGAATAAAGAACGGATAGTGAGTACAGCCCAATACTATTTGGTCAACACCCGCATCAATCATTGGATTAATATAGCTTACTAATAATTTCCGGCCTTTTTCAGAATCCATTTCATTGTTTTCAACCAGCTCAACCAGTCCTTCGCCAATTTGAATCAGGGTGTCGATGCCTTGCGCATACTTCTGGCTTGTTTCTTTAAACAACCGTCCTTCAAAGGTTCCTTTAGTAGCCAGTATGCCTATTTTTCCGGTGTTAGTATTCTGGGCAGCAGGTTTTACTGCGGGTTCCATTCCCACAAACGGCACGCTGAATTCTGCCCGAAGGGTTTCAATGGCCGATGCCGTAGCGGTGTTGCAGGCAACAACAATCAGTTTGCATCCTTTATTGAGTAAAAAGCGGGTATTTGCCCTCGATAATTCAATTATTTCCTCAGCTGATTTTGCACCATAAGGGCAATGCAAACTATCCGCCAGATATATCAATTTTTCATTAGGCAATAATTGGTGAATATGCTTCCAAACTGTTAAGCCACCTACTCCTGAATCAAATATTCCGATTGGATTTTTGTTCATTGCTTTAAAAAATAAAGACCATCAATTCGTTGATGGTCTTATTATTTTAAGTTAATATTTTTAAATTATTGAATACCCAATTTTGTCTTTACAAAGGGTAATAGGTCTTCGCTGTCTTCGCTAAAATATAAGAGTGATCCGGTTCCCATATCAAAAACATAAATATAGCCTCTTTCTTCAGCTACAGCAGTAATGGCATTTTTAGCTTTTAAAATAATGGGTTGCAACAGCTCATTTTCTTTTTCCGATAATTCTTTCTGAGCATTTTGTTGAAAACTTTGCATCCGTTGCTGCATTTCACTTAATTCAGCTTCTTTGGTTTGCTTAATCAACTTTGATAAGGAATCAGCTGAAGTAATATATTCCTGATATTTACGCTCTAATTCCGATTGCATTCCGGTTAATGTTTTTTCTAATTGTTTGGCATGGTTTTCCAATTCAACTTTGGCTTTTTCACGTTCTGGCATGATGGATAATAGTTGATTGGAATCAATATGCCCAAATTTATATTGTTTTTGTGCAAAACTATTGCTACTAAAAACAATGGATAGTACAACAATTGCTATTACGGCTAATTTTTTCATTTTAAAAATTTATTTAGTTTTCTATACGCTTACTTATGTGTTATTGAGGCAAAGATATAAATTAATTCTTAAATCCAAGTTTCGACAACACTTCGTCACTTTTATCATATTTTGGATCGGAATAAAGCATGGTTGCGCCTCCGGCTGCATCAAAAATTATGGCATAATTGCCTTCCGATGCAATTTCTTTAATGGCATTAAAAATATCATTTTGAATGGGTTCCACCAATTCTTTACGTTTTTTAAAAAGGTCGCCTTCGGGGCCAAAATATTTTTTTTGCAAGTCTTTAATTTCCCGCTCTTTTTGAATTATTTCTTCTTCGCGCTGTTTTTTCATTTCCTCGGTTAGCAGTACTTTTTCGGCCTGAAATTCTTTATACAATTTTTCAACAGTAGCATGTTTGGTTTCAATTTCCGACTGCCAGTCTTTCGACATGATTCCCAATTGGTCTTGCGCTGATTCGTAAGTAGGGATACTTTTTAATATGTAATCGGTATCAACAAAAGCAAATTTCTGTGCTTGTAATTGGATGCCAATAAGCGCAAATACAAATACTATTACTACTTTTTTCATGACTCTATTTTTTAAATTTAAAACTGTTGTCCAATGGTAAAGGCAAACTGGCCTCCTGCAGCTGAACTTTGCCCATATACCGGATCGAATCCATAGCCCCAATCAACTCCTAACATTCCAAACATAGGCAACCAGAACCGAAGTCCCACCCCTGCAGAATTATAAACGTCAAAGGGATTCATATCGTTAATGTCGTACCATGAATTACCAGCTTCTAAAAAGGCAAGGGCATAAATAGTTGCTGAAGGATTTAGAGTCAGCGGATACCTCAATTCCAAGCTGAATTTATCGTAAACATTGGCTTGTGGATACGCAGTTAGTGATCCCCGACTTTGGTAACCATTATCATAGCCACGCAATGGAATAACATCGGTTCCGTAATAACTAAAGCCTGACATTCCATCGCCTCCTAATTGGAAGGTTTCAAACGGGGAATACCCTAAGTTTTTACTGTAATAGCCCAAATACCCAAATTCAATGTTGGTGCGTAATACCAATTTATTCACAATTTGAGTGTACCATTCCGATTTGAACTTCCATTTGTGATATTCAATCCATTTATATTTATTGGCTGTTTCGGCTTGTTGAATGAGTGATTCGGAATTACCTAAATTATTAGCTTCAATAGCTTGCTTTTCGCTATCGGACAATAACCAGAAGTTATCTTCTTTAAAAAGCGAGTATGGTGGAGTAACTGATAAGCTCAATGAAATATTGGAACCGGTTCTTGGATATAAAGGCTGATCCACAGAATTTCTTCCAAAAACCGTGGTAAAGTTAAAATTGTGCGATGAACCGTCTTTAATGATAAATGAAGAATAGTTGTAATCATTCATTTTATATCGTTGGAAACTAACTGCATTGTAAAGGGTAAAATAATTATCGGGCCAGGTTAACCGCCTTCCCAATCCAACAGATACCCCTGTTATTTGCATGTTTTGCCCGGTATTGGCTGAGGATCGGTTGTAGTAGCTGTATTGCGATTGTATGGAATGGTGAATAGAAATCGACAAGGAATTGGGTTTTTTACCCCCAAGCCATGGTTCTGTAAACGACATGCTGTAGGATTGGTAATACTTTCCATTGGTTTGTGCCCTAATAGATAGTTTTTGTCCATCCCCGGTAGGCAGCGGACTGTATGATTCAAGATTAAATATATTTCCCAACGAGAAATTGTTGAAGGTTAGCCCAAGGGTACCAATTACCATACCACCGCCCCAGCCACCGGAAAGCTCAATTTGGTCAGATGCGCGTTCTTCAACCACGTATTCAATATCCACGGTACCGTCTGCTTGATTTGGAACTGGCCTAACATCCAATTTTTCCGGATCAAAATATCCCAAAGTGGCCAGTTCTCTGTTGGTCCGGATGATATCAGCACGGCTGAATAAATCACCTGGTTTGGTCCAAATTTCGCGCCGAATAACATGTTCATTGGTTCGGGTATTTCCGGTGATGGTAATCTTATTCACCGTTGCTTGTTTTCCCTCATAGATGCGGATCTCCAAATCGATGGAATCATTATCAACCTGCACTTCAACTGGCGTGGCTGAGAAAAACAGATAACCTCGGTCGAGGTATAAGGAAGAAACGGCGTCTTCATCGCCAAATAATCGCTTGTCAAGTACCGATTGATCAAATATATCGCCTTTTGTAATTTTTAATTCGCGGTCCAATAATTCTGATGGATATTTTGAGTTTCCAACCCATGTTACATCTCTAAAAAAATATTGGTTGCCTTCAAATATTTTCATGTAAATGTTAAGGGTGTTTTCATATTTGGCAATGAGCTTAACTTTGTCTTCTTCAAAGGTGCTTTCTACATATTTTGATGCTTTAAAAATATTATACCAAGTTTTTTGCTTGGTTTCTTTTAAATACCTTCTTAATTTTTCATCGGTAAACATGGTATTACCTTCAAAAATTATTTCATTTATTTTTACTTTCTCTTTTTTGTCTACATTAATATCCAAAACCACGGTGTTAGGCATTAAAGAATCTTCCCTTTGAGCTATTTCAACCTGTGTATTATAATAACCTTTGGCAATAAAGAATTTCTTAATCCGATTCTCGGTAAGGCTTAAAACATCATCAGTAACCTGACTGCCCCTAATTAATTTAATTTCTTCGCGTAAATCATCAGCTTCCGATTTTGAAACACCTTCAAAGGCAAACTTCGATAATCGGGGACGTTCCTTTAAATATATGTCAAGAAAGATGCTGTTACCGACAATTTTTGTGGCACTAATTTCCACATCGCCAAACAAGCCATGGTTCCAAAGTTTATGTATAGCCTGAGTAATTCTATCGCCTGGAACTGTTATTGTTTCTCCAACTTTTAATCCTGAAAGATGAACCAAAACATTTTGGTCTAAATATTTTATTCCGGAAATAGTAATACCCCCAATTTCATATTCTTTGGGTTTTGCGTAGTCGATTTTTGATAATTTAGAATCTTTAATCTCTTGTGCTACTGCTATTAGGTTGGTTAGGGTAAGTAAAGCAATAATAAAAATATTTCTTCTCATTCTGTTTTATGGTTCTACAATTGGGTAAATATCTATAGTTATTTTGAGTCAAGTTGTTCGCTAATTTTACCATACCGACGCTCCCGATGCTGAAAATCTAGAATGGCTTTATACAAATCTTCTTTAGTAAAATCGGGCCACAAAACTTCAGTAAAATAGAGTTCGGTATAGGCCATCTGCCATAAAAGAAAATTGCTGATGCGCTGTTCTCCGCTGGTTCGTATCATTAAATCGGGATCGGGCACTCCTCGTGTATTTAAATACGATTCAAATACCGTTTCATCAACCTCACCGGGTTGAATCTTGCCATTAG
>JAIFNJ010000035.1 GCA_020047835.1 Bacteroidota bacterium | reverse complement strand
ATACGATACCGCATTCCCAATTTTATATGCTTTAGGCTCAAACCGCCATTCAATTTCATGCACCCCCTGAGGAACCACCATGGCTCTTAAAACGTAATTTGCCCTGAAATATTCTACTGGTTTACCGTCAATGGTTGCATTCCATCCCTTTGGGTAATAAATTTCAGAGAAAATGGCTGTTCTTGGTGAATTACTCTTTGAAATGTATTTTAAATAGTTTGGCTTATAAACCTCTAGTTTAATAGTTGCTAATGTGTCGATTTCACTAGGTTGGGATTGTAATAATGACGCAAATCTTTTGTCCACAATCGCCTCTTCTTTTGGGTTAAAAGAACCCAATGCGGCAATTTCCTGATCGGCATTATCAACCAATTTTGTTGAATTTACAAACCATACACTTCCCAAAGCTCCTGAATTGTAGATTGGAAAATTTTCAGGACTGATTATGATATATTTTGCATTCAGCATATTTAGAACGGGTTGACCAGAAACAGCTCCATAAAGATCGGTTTGATTGGGCTGTTGTAAATTTTTGATAATGGCTTGCATCTCAGTAAAAAGATGAAAATCAATTAATTCCTGATACCTTTTCATTTTAGCGCCATGATAGCCTCCAATTGATTTGTGGAAATAAGAGGTTGTAGCATCATTAAAAGTGCTCACCGTAAGATTCAAAACCCTAAAATTTGGATCCTTGTCTTTTAAAATAAATTGATCGGCCTTGGATGGAGTAAACTCTTGCTGCAAAACTTTTGCTGAAGTAAAATTATTGTCGTTAAGATACCTTTTATTTACCGGCCACATATCGAGCAACAGTAATAAAATAAGAACAGGATAGAGATATTGCGTGCTAATTTTTTTTGTGTATCCAATCCAAACAAGACCTGATGCTAATAAAATAAACAATAGTGAACGGAAGGCATCATTCCTAAGTAACATTTGCCTGTCAGCTTTTAAGGCATCTACCAATACTTGTTGCATACCAGCATCAGAAGCAGCCTGGAAAGAAAACATGCCAGAAAATAAGGCAAAAAAGAGGCTTAACCCACCTGTTATTCCTAAAGCCCAAAGCATTGATTTTTTGAACAACTTTCGATCAATTTCGCCATTAAAAACTTTGGCTAAACCCAAAATTCCTAGCAACGGCATAGCAAATTCAGCAATTACCAAAGTCATGGAAACCGTGCGGAATTTATTATAGCCTGGGAAATAATCAAGAAAGAGGTCGGTTAAAAACATGAAGTTCCGTCCCCAACTGAGCAAAATACTCAAAACAGTTACTGCCAACAGCCACCATTTAAGAGGACCTTTTACTAAGAAAAGTCCTAATACAAAAAGAAAACAAATGATAGCCCCAGCATAAACCGGCCCAGAAGTGCTCGGCTGAGTTCCCCAATATAGCGGTAGTTGTTGGATAACTTTTTTTGCCTGAACTTTTCCTTGGGCTTGCTCAAATAGTTTGTATGTTTCCGAATTTTCAGTAAGACTTCCACCCGACGCCCCTCCTTTAACCGGTAGCATAATCTTTATCGAGGCCACTGGTTTGGTTTTCTTTGTCATGAGTAAGTTCCGATTGCCCGCGCATAGAATAATTACCATATTCGTAGGTCAAATAAAGGCTGGTGCTATTAACACCAACGGCTAACAAAACTCCTGCAACACTGTAAAGAAAAGGCTTTAATAAATCCTTAAAACTTTTATCAAAGTATGATTTAACTAGCCAAGTAATTCCAAAAATAAGCACCACCATTAATGAATAATAGGAAATTTGAAAGTGATTGGCTCTAATTTGGAGTGATAAGAAGATAGACATCAACAAGGCTCCAAACAAAGGTTTATCCTTAAAGCTCAAATAAACACCGGCAATAATCGGAGGCATATATCCAATGGCAAAGGCTTTTGTAGCATGGCCTGCCCCTATGATAATAAAAAAATAGGTTGAAAAAGCATAAGCAATGGCTCCGGCAATGGCTAACCAGGGACTAACTCCAAATGCCAGTAACGCGATATAGAATCCTATCAGGTACAAAAAAACCTGAGCCATGGGTTCACTTTTCCAAACTTTGATAAAACGGTCAACATAGCTAAACACCTTATCGCGGTTTGGCGAAATGAGATATGTTGGCATCCCACCAAATAAACTATTGGTCCATAAGGTAGTTTCACCTGTTTTTTGTTTGTAATCAAGAGCTTCTTGCGCTCCACCTTTCCATGTAGAAATATCATGCTGCTTTAGTTGCTTCCCTTGCAATAAAGGAGCCAAATAGAGCATGGTTAGAATTAAAAAGAAAACCACCGCTAATACGTGTGGGAGAAGCTTCTTATAGTCGAATTTTTTCATAAAAATGCCTGTTTTTTGATGATGTACAAACCTACATATTTTTTTTGATTGGCTATAAATTATTGTTGCTAAATTCAGTAAACTGACTTTCATTAAGAATTAGTTTAAAAACCAGTAAGGTATGAGTGGCTAATTGTTGATGAGAATATCACTGGGTTAACAATACAAATTAACCCGCTGGGTAATTTATGCCGTAACTTTTTCTTTACTAATAATTACGTAATAAGGTGATAGATATAGACCCTGAAAGCCAAGTAAATATATAAGATAATTAGCCACTAATTTCAATTTACGAACCATAAATGAACCTTTATTATCAATATAAAAACCGGGCTGTACAATGGGATTCATGCCCAATTTTGCGAGAAATTTCTTCAGTTCTTTCAAATCGATAAGCTGCTCGCTCCAGTTTCCTGTGTATGGATCACAGGTATTCGACTGATGGTTTGGAGAATACGTAATGGTTTTATTCAAGGAATAATTAGTTAATTCTTTTTCAATATCTGCCTTAATCAATCCTCTTGTTTTTATTGCCAAAGTTTTAACTTCCATCGGCTGCAATAAAGGGTTGAAATTTTTAATTATATTCTCACGGATGGTTAAAAAACTTTCGGTTTGATCCCGTTCTTTGGTTCCCCATTCCCTATTTCGATTGGTGAATTCCATTCTTTTGTGAATGTTGGCAAGTTTACGATTTATTAAAGGATTGTATTTATTGGCATGTGATGTGCAAATAACTTTTAAGCTAGGATATTGGTTTTGAATTTCGCTAAACCATTTTTTTACATCATAGATATGCTCAATTACATCATGGGCAAGTAACATTTCAGGCTGTATTTTTTTTATAGACAGTTGGTTGAATAATTCAGCAATATCGCCGCAAACCACCTGCGATAAGTTGTACCCTAATGATTTGGCCAGAATCGTCATATCATTGCAAGAAACATCATAGATATCGTTATAAACGACTTTTTCAAATCCTAATTCGAGTGCCACACAGGTCAAAATTCCGGAACCTCCGCCATAGTCAATCAATGTGGTCTGTGAGGTGGATGCTCCATTTTCAAAGGCCAACATAAAAATATGCGACAGGTACCATTTAGTTTTTTGCACTTCTTTAATGTGATCTTTCAAATACCGATGATTGTAATCTGAAATTCCCAATGCCGATAAATCAAGATTGTTTATTTTTTGAATTACCCTATTTATTGCCTTTTCTGTTTCATTGCTAATGGATACAGAATCAATAAGTTGAGATTTTCGGTTATAAAAGTTTTCCATATAATTTCGTTTATTAAAAAGCATTCCATTTTCATACTAATTCTATTGTCGGGTGCTTTCTTTATTGCGCTATTTATAATAGCGGGCTAAGATAAAAAGAATTACTAAAATAGAGTGCCGTATTTTATGGTGTGTTTAAATGATTGATTATTTTTGGCGCTCTAATAGGAAACTTTTAAACTATTTTTGTCAATTTAAACTGACATTAAATCGTTTTTAATTGATTGAAACAAACACCTATTAAATAATAAATACTTTATGTAATGAGCAAAATAAATTTTAAGGGGCTCTATAAGGGAGTTTTCTTTTTTTTAAGGTTAGATTTATTGATTCCGATAAACCTCTTGATGCATCTTAGTCAAACTAGTAAATTGTCGAAATGGATACGCAAAAACTCAAATCATACATTTACTGATTATTACACGCCCACTTTAAATTATTCAAGACGCTACCAGTTATATGAATATATTATAGATAAATACATTCATAACAATACTATAGATTATCTTGAGTTTGGAGTGTCAACCGGAGGGTCGTTCCGCTGGTGGGTTAACCATCTAAAAAATCCCGATACCCGGTTTTATGGATTTGATACCTTTACCGGATTGCCTGAGGCTTGGGGACCATACAAAAAAGGTGATATGGGGAATGGTAACGAACCCCCTGCTATTGAAGATAATCGGCATACATTTTATCAAGGATTGTTTCAGCAAACGCTACTTGGTTTTTTAAGCAATTATGCATCGGATAAACCCAAAGTTGTTCATTTAGATGCCGATATTTACTCGAGTACCCTTTATGTATTAACCCTAATTACTCCTTTTTTGCGGAAAGGGGATATTCTTTTATTTGACGAATTTAACGTACCCATGCACGAATTTAAGGCATTTACTGAGTGGAGTCAATCTTTTTATATTGATTACGAAGTTATTGGTTCGGTAAATAATTTTTATCAAATAGCCATCGTTTTAAAGTAGAAATACCACAACTCATTTTATAAATTGAAGGTAACTAATGAGCAAAAAAATATTAATGGTGCTGGACGAAGAGTTTCCGCCCGATGATAGAGTTTACAAAGAAGCACAGACCCTGTTACAAAATGGTTTTTCGGTAACTATTGCTTGTTATACCCATTCAAACAAACCTGAAGAGCAAACTTTTGATGGCATTCAAATAATACGTAAAAAAATTCCAACCATTATTTACAAATCGAGCGTAGCTGCACTGAAAATTCCTGTTTATTTTGGATGGTGGAAAGCTTTTTTAACTCCCATCATTGAAAAAGGCAAGTTTGATATTATTCATATTCATGATTTACCTTTAGCAAAAGTTGGAGTCTATTTTAAAAATAAATTTGGGCTAAAACTTGTGGTTGATTTGCATGAAAACTGGCCGGCATATTTAGAAAGGGCATTTCATGTGCAGGGCTTATTCGGGAAAATTCTATCATCAAATAAACAATGGCGAAATTATGAACGTGCGATTTTAAAAGAAGCCGATGTTAATATAACAGTTGTTGAGGAGATGAGCAACCGGCTTGAAATATTGGGATTGGATAAACAAAAAATGGTTGTGCTTCAGAATACCATTGTACCCGAGCGATTCCCCTCCTTTGGCAAAAAACCAAACCCCGATTATTTTACCTTGTTTTATGCTGGCGACATTGCTCGAATTAGAGGCTTTCAAACCATTCTCGATGATTTAGTGGAAGCTAAAAAAATTATCGGAAATATAAGGGTTTGGGTAGTTGGAAAAGGAAATTATTTAGAAGGACTAAAAAACCTGACCCAAGAAAAAGGATTGAAAGATACTTTTGAATTTTTAGGTTGGCAGCCCTTGCCCGAGGTGCTAAAATTGATGGAGCAGGCTGACATTGGCCTCATGCCCCATTTGCGTTGGGAACAGAATGATTGTTCATCGCCCAACAAACTTTATCAATACATGCTTAAAGAAATACCGTCGTTGTGCAGCCCAAGCAATTCAGTAAATAGAATTCTTGAGGAAACACAATCAGGCTTAGTTTACGACTATAATAAAAAAGGTGATTTTTGCGAAAAATTAGTGTTTCTCTATGAAAATCCAGAACTGAGGATAAAAATGGGGCAAAGTGGCAAACAATGGGTAATGAATAAATACAATTGGGAAAAGGGTTCGCAAGAGTTTATTGCAAAATACAAGTCTCTTT
>JAIFNJ010000199.1 GCA_020047835.1 Bacteroidota bacterium | reverse complement strand
CAACTTCGTTTGGAAGCTCTGAATTTATTGAAATGAGCCGGTTACGTAAGCTCATAGCTGAAAATATGGTTCGTTCAAAACAAGTTTCTGCTCACGTTACCTCTTTTCATGAAGTGGATTTGACAGAAATGGTAACTTGGCGTGAAAAAAACAAAGACCTATTTTACAAACGTTACGGACAAAAACTTACCTATACCCCCATTTTTGTGGATGCCGTAGTTAAAGCAATTAAAAAGTTTCCAATGATTAACATATCGGTCGATGGAACGCGTATTGTAGTAAAAAACCAAGTAAATATTGGAATGGCTACGGCCCTACCCGATGGAAATTTAATTGTCCCTGTAATCCACAATGCCGATGGATTAAGTCTTTCAGGGTTAGCAGGCCGTGTGAATGATTTGGCAAACCGCGCCCGCAACAAACAGCTTTTACCTACTGAAATTCAGGGTGGAACATTCACCATTACCAATGTGGGTACTTTTGGGAACCTTTCGGGAACTCCAATTATAAACCAACCCGAAGTTGCGATTCTGGCGGTTGGAGCCATTAAAAAGCGTCCAGCGGTTATTGAAACTCCTCAAGGTGAGTTTATAGGAATACGCAGTATGATGATACTTTCTTTATCGTACGACCATCGGGTAGTGGATGGCTCACTGGGTGGAATGTTTTTAAAACAAGTGGCCGATAATATGGAAGCCTTTGATGGAAAGCAATGGCTTTAAGTGTAAAACATTTTTAAAACTTTATCTCAACATTTGTTAATTTATTGAAATAGAATGACCTTTTATGGTAATTAAAAGGGTGCCAAAATTTTTAAACAATTACTAATGAATTAGTTACTTATTTTGTTTGTTGAAATGTATTTTATTAAATTGCTTTAATTTAATTTGAAATATTTAATCATAGTTAAACATGATACCTAAGCAAGCAATTACCCTTTTTATTGCAGTAACTTTTTTCTCTTTTATTGCTCCAGCACAAACATCATCGGAAGCCTATATTCAAGCAGAAGATTTTATCGAAGATGGTAATTTTTACAGAGCCATTGAAGTATATCAAAAACTATTGGGTGAAACACCAAATAATGCGAACCTGAATTTTAAAATTGGTTTTTGTTATTTGAATACCGCTACTGATAAAACAAAAGCGGTACCCTATTTGGAATTTGCCTCAAAGTATCTGAATCCGGATTATAAAATAGGCGATTACAATGAACAAGGAGCTCCTGTTGAAACACTTTATTATCTGGGTAGGGCCTATCATGTGAATTACCGTATTGACGATGCCGAACAAACCTTCTTCAAATTAAAAAGCCAGCTATCCTCCGAAAATAAAGACTTCATTGAACGGGTCGATCACGAGTTAGCCGCTTGTCAGGTAGCAAGAATGCTCATGAAATCGCCCGTTGAAATGAAAGTTTCAAACTTGGGTGGAAATGTAAATTCCACATTTACGGAGCATAGCCCAATAATTTCGGGAGATGAAAGCTTATTAATATTTACTTCAAAGCGTGAAACCAATACCGGAGGCATTAAAACCGATGATGGGCAATATTTTGAAGATATCTACCTAAGCAGTTTCGATGGCAAAACGTATTCACAAGCCAGTAAAATAAGTGAAAATATAAATACATCGGGCCATGAGGCATCTATTGGTTTGTCGTTTGATGGTACCAAACTTTTTATTTATAAAGATGATAATAGCGATGGAAATATCTATATAAGCACCCGCAAAGGCGCCGAATGGCAGATTCCGGAAAAAATGCCGGAACCCATCAATAGTAAATCTCGTGAGACACACGCCTCCATATCGTTCGATCAGAATGAAATTTATTTTACATCGGACCGGAAAGGTGGATTCGGCGGATTGGATATTTACCGGGTTCGAAAATTACCCAATGGAAAGTGGAGTAAAGCACAAAACATGGGTCCCGAAATAAATACTAAATACGATGAAGAAGGTCCATACCTGCACCCCGATGGTACTTCGTTATTCTTTGCATCGCAAGGCCATAATACTATGGGCGGATTTGATATTTTTATAAGTTATGTTGATGAAAATGATAAATGGTCAACTCCGCAAAATATTGGATACCCCATTAATACTCCCGATGATGATGTATATTATGTGCCGTCGGTGGATGGCCGTCGCGCCTATTATGCCTCTTTTACAAATAACAGCATCGGTAGTTATGATATTTTTAGAATTGACCTTTCTGAATCGCATGTGCGCAATCAAACAGTTATTGCCGGAATTGCAAGAAGCAGTACCGGCGTGTTGCTAAAAAATCCGATTATCACCCTTAACGATATGGATGATAATTTGTTTGGCATCTATACTCCCGATGCTGAAACGGGTAAATTTTTATTTATTTTACCACGAGGACAGCAATTTACTGCCTTATTTGAATCGTCCAATTTCCCTTCGTTTCTTTTCAATATAACAGTTCCTGAATATGCTTACGACCAATCAAAACAGGTAATCATTTTTGATGATATTATTAGTCCCCTTCAACGGGAAACAAAGCTTACAGCATCAGAAAACCCACTTAAGCAAAAACAAAATAAGACTAGCAATGATCCTAAAATAGCAATACCTGTTGAAGAAGTTCCATTAAATGGAGTGGCTGTTAATGCAGATAGTCAGGAACTCAAATCAAGAGAATTGGCACTCACTGAATTATTGGTTGCCAGTGAGTTAAATACGGGGGGCGATAAACAAATCAATGGTGAACAAAATACTGAAAATGAATCACCATCAAAAACCAATCCTTTAAACAATGCGGCTCTTTCAAAACAGGATTCGATCAATAAACTGGATAAAGCTGATGATTCGTTAGTTGTTTCAAAAAGTAATTCTGACAGCAAGATTAATAATGATAGCAGCAACCATAAATCAAACTTAATATGGTGGGTAATACTAAATGTAATTGTAATAAGTGGTATAACTTATTTATTCAAGCTTCGAAGGAAAAATAATTAATTATATAAAACTTTGAATCCAATTAAAATAAATTTTAAATAACATAAAAACCTCACTGTATATGTTAAAATGGAACTTATTACTAAGTGCTTTTTTATTGATTAGCATAACTCAAGGTCAGGACGAGAAAAAAATTAAACAATTATATAAAGATGCCGATACGCACTTTTTGTATGAGGAATTCGATTTGGCTTTACCTTATTATTTACAGATGATTGGTGAAGGATGGGAAAATGCTAATATTTACAATAGCTTAGGCATGTGTTATTTGAACTCACCAGGGCAAGAATCATTAGCGATACCTTACCTTGAAAAGGCAGTAACCAACGTTTCGTCGAATTACAAAGAGGGAAATTATAAGGAAGAAAAAGCACCGGATGAAGCCTGGTTTTATTTAGGGAAAGCGTATCGATTAAATGGTCAGTTTGATAAGGCAATAGAAGCTTACAAACAGTTTCAAAGTTATATTGGAGTATCTGATGTGTATCTGATAGATTTTGTTACCCTCCAGATTAAAACTTGTGAAACTGCAAAGAACATGACTGCAAATCCAATTTATTTTACTGAAAGTGAATTATCTATTGGACAGCCGGGTGAAAATTACTACCCTGCAATTTCTGGTGATGGACAATCTATAGCATTTACTGCCTATCAGGAAGTAAAAGATTTGATTGAAGGGGATGGATATTTTGAAATTATTTTTTATTCCACTTTTGATGGAAGCGATTGGAAAAAACCCAAAGATATTTCGCAAGACTTAGCATCCGATGGTTATTTTTCCTCCACCGCGCTTTCTTATCAAGGCGATAAGCTGATATTATACCGCGATGATTATGGCAATGGAAATATTTATTTTTCCACAAAAGATAAAAACCATTGGCTTCCCTTTACTAAATTTCCTAAACAAATAAGTTCTAAATCAAACGAAACTCATGGTAGCCTTTCAAAAGATGGCAGTACCCTATTTTTTGTTAGCGATAGGCCAGATGGAATTGGAGGTAAAGATATTTACAAATGTACGGCTGATGCTGAGGGCCGTTGGGGTGTTCCTGAAAACCTAGGGAATGTTATCAATACTGAATTTGAAGAAGAAACTCCTTTTTTATCCGAAGATGGAAAAACCCTCTATTTTGCCTCTGAAGCACATAGCAGCATGGGTGGATATGATATTTTTAAATCGGTGATTGATGATAACGGTACCTGGTCGGAACCCCAAAACTTGGGTTACCCCATTAATTCTGCTGTGGCAAGAAAAAAAGAATATTCAAAATTGAGTACCCGAAAAAAGAACGTACCGTTGAAGTAATAGCTGATGTAGTTGAAACTATTGTTGATAGTTTGATTACCGATAATTCTCAAAATAACGATGCCAATGCAACACCTGTTCCAGAAATAGCAGTGGTAGAAACCCCGCCCCAGCCGGAAGTTAAAAAAATTGTAGTTCCATCGGAATATGATTTAATTGGAAAAATTTTATTGCAGGATAATAAAGATATCGATGCCTCTTTTTATGTTCATGTAACAAAACCCGATGGTCAAGTTGTTGCTGCCTTGAGTCCGGATGTTGCTACCGGAAATTTTAAGACTAAAATTAAACACGGTTCTTACAATGTAAAAGCCTTTGGCGATGGCTACGAGCCTGCTGAAAAAATGATTTTTATAAGTGAAGATCAACAATCATCGGAGGTACAAACTTCGTTAAAAATGATTCCGAAAGAAGTGAGCAGTGGCGAGTACGTGGCCATAAAAAGTATTCTGTTCGATTATAACAGCAACCAACTGAACCGGGAATCACAAATTGAAATTGAGAAACTGGCCCTGTTGATGAAAAAAAATCCATCGTTGTATGTTGAAGTTTCTGGTAATACCGATTCGCATGGAACCGACGAATACAACGTAGGTTTATCAGCTAAAAGAGCCCGCGCAGTAGTTGAATACATACACGATAAAGGGGTTGATGCCAGTCGTTTTGTGACTAAGGCGTTAGGAAAAGAAAATTTTATTGCCATTAACGAGAATCCCGATGGAAGCGATAATCCGGAAGGAAGAAGGCTTAACCGCAGGGTGGATATTAAGATTATAAAATCGAACAGCGATAACATTACCATTCAAAGTATCAATGTGCCCGATGAATTGAAATATCAGGAACAAATTACCTATACCATCTTTTTAATGCAAACCGATAAACCGTTGGAACCTTCCTTCTTCAGTAAATCGGGACAAACCATCAGCAATGTATGGATGTATCAGGTTGGCGAAGGTTATTTATATACCTTAGGTAAATTTAGCAAACAAGCCGATGCCCTTACCCTGATGAATGTGGTGGTGGATGCCGGTTTCCCCGATGCCAAAGTAATTACCAATCAGGACTATAACGAACTGGTGCAAAAAGGAAGCAATTTCTATAAATCGAAATTGAGCGAGAATGATGGCAAGGTTTATTCCATTCAGTTGTATGCGTTGAAAAATGCCAATCAAGTTCCAAAATTCAAAGGGTTAAAAGATGTAAACAAGATAGCTTGCGCCGACGGGTTCACCCGCTATTTGTGGGGCGAATATATTGGTAAGATATCAGCCAAACAGGCGCTTAACGATGTGATTGAACTGGGGTTTTACGATGCCTTTGT
>JAIFNJ010000124.1 GCA_020047835.1 Bacteroidota bacterium | reverse complement strand
TCCTTAAATACCCAATTACTTAGGTCGATGGTAATATCTGAAGTGTTGTAAAGTTCTACCCAATCGCCACAATCATGACCGGACACTGATTTATAACTAATCTCATTAATAACGATATCGTTGTATTCTTTCACTGATTTTTTGAAAATAGCTTTAACAGTCATCCCTGCGGTAGGAATTGAAAGTAGCACCGAGGCAGCGTTTGAATCAATTCCTTCCCAATGTGAGAATTCATAACCGGGGAGGGGCATTGCTGTAATCTGTACTGGGTTATTTTTAAAATAGCTGCCAGTCCAAGGGTAGGTTTTTAACGATAGGGAGCTAACTTGAACGTACCCCTGATTTTTATCGGAAACATCTATTTTTATAGTAACAACACCACCTAACGAGAACTGGTTATTAATATAAGTTCGCATGTAATTTGGGCGCTGGATAGCAAAAGTTTTCAACCGTTCCACATTACTGTCCCAATTCCAAATGTGGTTCCAACGGGCAATGTGGTAGGGCATTTCTTCGGCAATATTTCCTTTCAGGCTGTCAATTAAATGGTTCACCCGGGTGGGCTCAAAGTCATAATTAATCCGATCGGCAAAGCGGTTGATGAATTCCGATTTAAAAGCTGCATTTTTTACTAACGACCTAAACAACAGTGTTGACCAAGCTGGATTAGGCCAACCGGGACCATTCGGTTCCAAAGCAAAGGCTATGGTATTGTTGTTATAACCTGCTGCTCCTAAGGTACAGTAACCTATTCCAAATCCAAAATCGGTATCGTAAAGAATCCAACGCCAACGGCCTGTTTCAGTTTGAGGCCTCCAAAATTTAATATTATTTCCTGGCCAGTCTTCATTGTCAATATAAATCTGAGTAATTTGGTAATCTATATAATTAATCACTTCCATTCGGGTTTTAACCTCTTCGTAAACAGCCGTATTAGTCATGTCGCTGGTTGCAATATAACTCATCATGTCTTGGTAATGTTCTGCGGTGCCTTCCAATGCTTCCCCATCGTTTTGTAGTAGATCAATCTTATCAGCATCAGCACCCGAATGGTGATCGGCCAAGAATTCTTCATTTACTTTTTCCCTTAAATTAAGCATGCCCCAATATTCCCCATTAATGTAAACAACCGTAGGCTGATAAGCCTGCCGTTCAAGGTCCAGTTCGTTGACAAGCCCAGTCATCAATGGATCACGGAATGTGGTGTTGCCCCAGTCGTTTCCTGAGTTTCGCAATACCAGTGAATGGTATTTATTAAGGTTACGTTCCTTAAAAAATGGATAATTAAAGCTATTGGTGCCATACGAATTGCGCGCATACAAAGCCATTGATTTTTGGGCGTTAGCCCGGCTCCAGGCACCAAATATTTTGGTTCCACCAGCCGATTGAAATACTTTGGTGCCTTCGGCATTGAAATATTCAAAGTTTATCGGGCGTTCCCAATCCATCCAGAAGTTAGCTCCAAAATTGGGGTTGCTGCTTTCAGCATTTGGACCTAATTCGTAAATCCCATAATTCCAATCAAAAAGGTTATAAGGGTCGGTGGTTAGCGAAACAATGGGCAATGTAATATCGCGGTTCTCAATTATATAAGTCTGAACCGATGGACTCAGGCTAAGAGAATTGGTTATAAATACTTTAGCTCGAAGTGCCGTGCTTTTTGCTATAGTAATGGGACGGCTATAAACCATTGATTGCTGCGTCGGTTCCTTTCCATCGGTAGTATAAAAAATTGCATCACCCGGCTTAGCGGTTAAAGTAACTGCCATTGATGAAGCATAAACTCCACCTACCGGAGAAAACACAATTTGTTGGGCTGAAATGCTGTCAAAACTTTGTGTGGTATTCAGTTTTCCGGGCGTAGGGTCATCAAAATAATACCACAAGCCAGTGCCATCTGGTTTGCGACCCGATGAAATATTACTTGGGAGAGCTATACTGTCCGTTTTATCAACCACTTGATTTTGTGGCGAAACTAAATAAATTTGTTCTCCATCGGCGCCAATTTTAAAGTTTGTATGCATCCGTTTATCCGATAACTGCAATTCTTCAGCTACAGTTGCATTGGTAACAGGCGAATTATAACCAGCCGTTAAAAATGGTATTAAGGAAAGATCCGACGAGGAACTTGAATAGTTGTGAACCTGCAGGCATAAAACATTCATTCCTTCAACCAAAACAGAGGTAAAATCAGCAATGGTAAAAAGTTGAGGAGCCTGACCATTAATTATTAAAGGTTCTATAGCTTTTGTAGCCGCTTGATTGTAAAGAGCCGAGGTATTTGCATCGCCCATATTTTGCCGGGCTATTTCGGTTCCATTAAGATAGGCCACAAAGCCATCGTCGTAATCAACATGAAGCAATAATTCTTTAATCTGGGAAGGATCAGCCACCGTAAAAGTTTTCCTTACAAATACCGAAAGGGTTCCGGTTGGTATAATGGTTGCGTCATCACTATCTCCAAAGCCAAAGCCTGAAGGACCTTTAAGCCAATTTGAAGCATCAAAATTTAATGTTTTCCAATTGCTGGGTATGCTGGCACTGCCAATGGCATAGGAAAATTCATCGCCTTGGTTAACCAAGGTATTATAGTAAACCATCTCTTTACGATCCTTACCCGATGCTAGTATTAAAAGGGTTTGCTGTGGATTCAGGTTAATGGCCGGAAAAATCCATTTGTTCAAAGTATTTTTATCATCGGTTAGAGCCCAGCCATTTAAGTTTACACTATTTGCTCCGGCATTATATAATTCCAGCCAATCGGGGCTGTCTTTGTCTTCATCAAGAAGGGTGGAATTTAATGAACAAAATTCATTAATTACTATATTTTGACCCATTACACGAGCCAATAAAAGCAAACTTAAGGCTGAAATTAAAACTAGATTGCGCATAATACTATGTTGAAAATGAAATGCATTCAAAAACGATACCAAACTAATTAGTGTAAATTGTACGTAAAGTGGGGGATAAAGTTAACCTATTAATTGATTGTTTTTTAAACTTTGTTGAATTCCCTACTGGAGAAATTAATTTGCTTCAAATCATCTGATTATTATTGAATAATGGGCATACCATTACCGAAATAAAAAAATAATTTAGCTATTTGTTGGAGTCCTATTGCTAAGGCAAGTTTGATGTAAACAAAACTACAATAATACTTTCTTTGTTCTTTTTGAATGCCGCTCAAAAAACCACCATGGGGAGTCAGGTAACCAAAAAAACCACCACAATACCTAATTCTCTATTTCATTTTAACCGCAAGGCCACTACAAGAGGACATGAAAAAGCTCATTCCGAGTCTTTTGTGGACGACCAACCCGTCATATTTCCATAGTAAAAGAAAGTGTTAACCGCAAAAGTACGTGTTCAAAATTGAGTCAAAAATTAACAGTTCCTTGCTTTAAAGCACATGCACTCTATTATATATTAAGGGTGCGGTGGGCAAGCGAAATATGGCGTGGAATTTTGATAATTCTTGAATCGCACCATTATCAATTGGAAACAATAGATGCAATTTATCGAAGAATATTAATCGAAGAACTAATTGAATTATCAAAATTCGGAAATTTCGCTTGACTTTTGGTCCTTTTGGTCAAGCAAAAGGACAGAGAGTAAAAAAGCTTAAAAGGATTTTTACGTTTGGCTTGCAATTTTGCATTCGCTTTCTCTGTTAGGTTGAACTCAAGTTATTGCTAACTTAATTAAAATAGTCGGAGAGTCGGGTAGTGATAGCAAATTGGTTGGAAATACCCGCTTGATTATACCTAACATTGGAATAACTCAGGTGTATTTTCTTAATCCGGAATCCAAAACCCCAGGAGAAACCTGCCATTCCAGGACTGTCATCAAGTTTAAGTTCCTGACGGCGCAAATAATTAAAACCACCTCGTAAAAAGAAACTTTTAGTGGGTACAAACTCAACCCCAAAAATCATGTGGTTCAATGTTTCTTGTAGGAAACTGAGTGATTCCGTTTCTTCGGGGGTCTGTTCAACATTTGTAGGTTCGGGGTAGTTGGTTTGTTGATACGATAATTTAGGGATGTTTAAATGATGGGCCACCATTGAAAACCGGAATGGGGCATGCGCCAATTTGGTAGCAATACCCACTTGAATATCAAAGGGAACATCACCCGATTCTTTGTCGTATTGTGTTATTTGAGCTCCCATATTTTTTAATAGAATGGATGCCGTAAATAGTTGATCAGCGCTATTATAGGCGGCCCCAACATCCATTACTAAACCAAACGATTTATAGTTTTGTTGTAAGCCAGGTTTAGGGCCAATTCCGAAGTGCCAAAAGTGCCAAAGGTATTCCCGTCGGCATCGGCATTAATGAATTCGCCCCCATTAACATACTGCAACCCAATTCCAAAAGTACCAACCTTTGAAATATCTTTTGCATACGATACTAATCCATAGTTTACATCGCTCAAATAATTAACGTACTGAATAGCAAATTTACCGCTGGTTGTGGGGGTTAGCAGGGCTGGATTTTCGTAAGCCAATGTAATATCTCCATCGTTAATGGCAATGGCCGATCCGCCTAATGCTGAAGAGCGTGGCGATAAGGGAATAGATAAAAATTCGTACACATAATTACCTCCTATTTGGCAAAAGCTTACCATAGGGAGTAAAAAAGCTGCTAGCAAAAGCTGTTTTTTCAAGGTTTTCTTTTTTTTTGTAAAGATATAATAACAAACGAAACACCAGTTTTATTAGTATATCGGTTTAATAAAAAATGGCAATTAGTTAGTTAATTGGTAGTGCTTCAGTTAATTATTATGCATAGGCAACCATCCAACCGATGATGCCGTCTTTGGTTTGTGTTTAATTTTAAATCTGTATTATGAGTCATACTTCTAATTCAAACAAGCAAAACAACCAACAATTTTCGAACAAGATATTTTTATTCCTGCTTTCCTGTATATTCTTGTTTTTTAGTTCAACGGTTAACGCACAAAAAGATACAGAACACCAAGAATATCAAACGTTGTTTGGAAACAATATTTCACACGGTGGTTATGGGGGTCTTTCAATAGGATATACCAAAATTGGAGTTAACAATGCATTGTATTCAGGTTTTAAGGGCGCCTGGATAGTAGGCCATGGTATTGGAATAGGAATTGCAGGAAATGGCCTAGTTACAGAATTAGCCGCCGATTTAATTCCAAATCAGGAATATAGCTATGTTTCCGCAGGTTATGGTGGATTGTTGGTTGAGCCCATTTTATTTGGGTTAAAGCCGGTTCATATTTCAATGCCAATTATAATTGGAAGCGGTGCTGTAGTTTTCGATAGTGGAAACTATAATGAAATGAGCAACAGTGATGTTTCGTGGAGGCAATTTTTTGTGGTAGAACCAGCCCTTGAAATTGAAATGAATGTTACCCGATTTTTTCGATTGGCCGCAGGAGCTTCGTACCGCTTTACTTCCGACACCGATATGGTTGTTACCGTTTTAAA
>JAIFNJ010000161.1 GCA_020047835.1 Bacteroidota bacterium | reverse complement strand
CAATGGTATTCTTCAGGTGCAAACGTTTCTACATTGCTCGTAACTTATTTTGCTATTGACTCAATTTATGCAAAATTTGAATCGAACAACACCTATTTGGTTGAGTCATATTCCGATGGAGCAAAAACTACCTACACTGGTACTTATACTCAGACTAAATCGGGAACCGGAAGCATTTGGAACATTGTTCTAAATCAAAGTGCTCCAACAGCAGTTACCAGTGAAGGTATTTTCGAAATTACCACGGTAACCAACGGTTTTACCATGAAATACGAAGTGGCACAAACAGAACCTAACATTGGCGCAACAGCTCCTACAGCAGCAGCCGGTTTTGGAAGTACTAATGGTGGTGCATTATTGACTTGGAATGTACAAACATTTGTAAAAATAGCTGAATAATAAAAATCAGAAAAGAGTCAGAACAGAGTATCGAAGGATATTTTTTTCTGACTCTTTTATTTTTACCCTTGTTACCTGTAGATCCTAGTACAACTTTTTAAGCATAATCTAGCATTCGACTGTGCTTTAATAAAGAATTGCTTTGGTAAAACAGATTAAGTATCATTCATTTATTCAACACGTTGCAAAGATGTCGATTAGTAATAATTACTTGTTCATCACATTCGTTTAGTTCGCAGTTAAAATTATAAGCAAATGAAAAAAACAATCAGTTTGGTATTAGGATTATTCTGCATGACTCATATCTGGGCTCAAAATCCTTCCAATCAATATTTTAAGGGAGAAATTCCTCAAAAGGCCAATAAAGAATTCCAATTTATAGCCTATTATATTAATCAGGCAGTAATCTCAAACGTGTATCCAAAAAATGACTTCCTTAAAGGACAGGTAGTTGGACGTTTGTTTGGGGGTAATACTTCCCAAACTTCTGATTCATTAAAAACCAGTTACATTGAGCAGCGGTTGATTCCATTTTTTATTTACACTCCCAAATTGTTTAATGGTAAAGCCACATTAAGAGCATCATTTGAAATTGACTGGACTTGGGGTGACGTTGCCTATGGAGTTGGTGGCAATTTCGGAGGGGCCATTTCAGCCGACCAGGTGAATTTGCAAACTCAAAATCTGGAATTGGAATTAAATCCAGCCAAAGGTTGGTATATAAATCTAGGGTTACAGCGCCTTTACGACACACCGTACAATCCCTATAAAACCACTTTCGACAAAATGACAACCACCGGTTACCGCTTGGCGTATTTTGGAACTGACGGTGTGGGTATTTCGGTGCGTAAAGATTGGGATTATGCCCGTATTAAAAGCGGCTACTATAAGCTTTACGAAAATTACATTCAATTGAATGACGATGTAACCTTGTTGGAATTAACCGGTGAAAAAGATGTCTCAAGGAATTGGAAAATTGGTGGATCAGCCTATTATTTGAGAGATAGGGCATCAGGAGCCGGAGGGGTCTCTATTTTAAGTCAGGGATTTAACAGTTTGCTGGCTTCGCACAATGGGGTTTACCGATTCAACTATGGCGACGTTCCTTATAAAGCTGATGTGGTTTGGCTGGGCACATACTTTGGCCGCAATACCGAACATTGGCTTGATCCTTGGATGGTTAACGGATTCCTGAATGTAAACGTGGGAAGAGCCGACACCTTAGCCAATCAGGCATTGTCGAAGGATGAATGGAATCATGCAACGGATATTTTAGGATTTGCAGCGAATATGCGCACCTCGTATCGTTATGGACAAACACTCAGTGATTGCATTACGCTGGATGCCATTTATTCTTCGGGTGATGCCAATGGATTGGAAGATGGAAAGTATTCTGGTGTTATTACTGGAAACCAATACGGAGCTCCGGGCGCAATCTATATAAGTACCGGTTCGTACCTTTTAATGCCTCATGGCAATGTGGTTAACCGCTATATGCCAGCCATTCTCGATATTTCGAATATGGGTTACGGTATGACATCGGCGGTATTAAGTGTTTCAAAAGGTTTAATTCCTAATAAGGTGAATGCAAAAATAGGAAGTGCTATTGCGTTTAGCAACGTTCAACCTTTAGGTGGAGGCAATCTTGTAGGTACTGAAATTAATGGGAATATTGCCTATAATTTTGGACCATTTATGAGTTTGGAGTTGCATGGGGCATACCTGTTTTTAGGTGATTTTTACGATAGCAAACAAAGTTCCTATGGCAGTTCCGTAAATGGTAACTCTGATACCCGTCCCGTTGATCCATGGACAACCTTTGTAGTATTTAAATGGCTGATGTTTTAAGTTTTTAAAGATTTGATTGATGAAAAATCTCCGTTCAAATCGATGGATGATATGCAATACTTACATGCCGTAAAAAAAGTTCACCTTCCCCAAAGTGGTTATGACATCGCCTATACCGACGAAGGCAAAGGGGAAACCACCATTCTTTTTATTCACGGTTTGGGAAGCTACCTGCAAGCCTGGATAAGAAATGTAGAAGGTCTTAAAGGCAATTACCGGTGCATTTCAATTGATTTGCCGGGATACGGAAAATCAAGCAAACAGCCCCACAGTGGACAAATGACCTTTTATGCAGGAATAGTTAACGAATTGGTAACCGAATTAAAACTACAAAAAGTGGTTTTGGCCGGACATTCCATGGGTGGACAATTATCTATAACAACAGCCCTGCTTTATCCTGATATTATAAGCGCACTTATTTTGGTTGATCCGGCAGGATTCGAAGAATTTAATAAAGGCCAAAAGCAGTGGTTTAGGGATGTAATGACTTTCGATCTAGTCCGTTTAACAACTACCGAGGCCATTCAAAACAACTTGGCCACTAATTTTTACCGGGTTCCTGCCGAAGCTGAATTCATGATTACTGACCGCATTGCCATGCGAACAGCTTCCGATTTTAATGCGTATTGTTATGCGGTAGTGCAATCGGTGAATGGAATGGTTGATAATCCGGTAATTGATTACCTGCCAAATATTAAAGTACCGACCCTTATATTTTTTGGCGAAAATGACAACCTGATACCAAACAGATTCTTGAATCCAGGCCGCACGGTTGATATTGCAAAAAGCGGGGCCAATAAAATACCCAACAGCCAATTGGTTATGGTCCCCAAATGTGGCCATTTTATGATGTTTGAAAATCCCGATGTCTTTAATAATGAAGTTGTAAAATTTATTAAATAATTATCGATTATGGATGCCTTGGTAATTGGAGAACACTGCAAAATATCAGTTATAGAAGAAATACCTTGCATTCATATTCAATGGTTTGGAATGCCACCCAGCAATGAGTTTCAGATAGGTTGCGATAAAGCAATCGAGATATTGGTGCAAAAAGGTATCTCAAAAATTCTGACCGATAATACCCAAGCCAATGTATTTTCAGTAAAAGATCAACAATGGCTCAACGAAAATTGGCTGCCAAGAGCTGAAATAGCAGGTTATCGGGCATCAGCAACGTTGGTTGGAAATTCAAACGCCTTTGCAAAATTTGCGGCCCATAACATTGCAAAAAAGCGTGATCAATCAAAATTTGCCAACCAGTTTTTTACCTCTAAAGAGGAAGCTTTGAAATGGTTAAAAGCAATTTAACATGAAATTTAATCAACTAACAAAACCAAAAGCCAGTCAACACAACTGGCTTTTTTGTTTTTTCCACTACCTTTAGGCTTTAAAAACAACCTATCATGCGTTTAAAATTAGTCACCTTTGCCGATTATACCAACTTGCTCTTTCCTCATGAATTGGATTATCTGTTAGCTGTTCAAAATTTTAGCAAACCCACCAATGTTAAAATCCTTCAAAATATTTATCATAATTGTACAAATAAGCAGACACCCATTCCCTTTGATATCCGGGTAGATAAACGGACCTACTCCTACTTAAAAAACTGGATGATTGAAACCCTTACCAGGATTGATGTGGACGTATATTTTGAATGGCTTACTACGGTTGAGCAACAAGTAATGGCCGATAGCATTACACCCGATGATGAAGCCAATATAATGGCCAACCTTTCAAAAATAGTACCTACTCATTATTATTTTATCCGGTTTTTTGAATTACTTCAATATTATCGCGACTATTTGCTTGTGAGGAACCGGACAAAATACTACAAAGTAGTATCCGACTATTTAGAAAAATACCGGACACAATTCTTAAAGGTTAGCGAACTGAATAATCAAATGAATTTGGCAACCGTTCAGATTGTTAAAAACGAAGAATTCCGATATGAAAGCAATGAGCAAAGCGAAGAATTATTAAAAAAGATATATTTTGACGATTCACTGGACGGCTACACCAGATACAGAGCCGTAGTTCGACTGACAATTTATTTCTATAACAACCGGCAATTCGATCAACTGCTTCTGGTTTACGATCACCTGGATCATCTGTTTAAAACGCCCCTGTTTTATTCCAAGCGGATTTTAGCCAATTACTATGCAAACCGGGCCATGCTGCACTCTAAACTCAACGAATTGAAGCAGTCGGAAATGTATGGCTACCTTTCCATACAAAATAAAAACAGCGATTATCTGTTTTACTTGGTCAATTTATGCGGTGTATTGCTTAAGCAAGGCAAAAAAGCAGAAGCTTTGGAATTAATGAACCGTTCAATTCCTGAGTTAAAAAAAACAAACAGTTATTATTACAAAATAGGTTTTGTGGCTTTCTACATAAAAACCCTCTTAATTAACCATCAGGTTGAAAAAGCCGTAAATTATGGATCCGGATTTTTTGATGCTTATAAAAAGGAGATTTTTGAGCACCGCTGGCATCTGTTTTTTAGCTCCTATTTACAGGCTCTTATCCGTTTCGAAAAGTACTCCCGGGTATTATCATTGTGCCGAAGGTATAAACTGGTAACCAAAGAAAAACAATTTATTGGCAAGGCTGTTTACCTGCCTATCATACAGTGGTATTCACTATTGGCTGAATATATGGAAGGAATTATAACCAACGAAAAACTGATTGCTTCCATTGTTAAATCGAGCCAAAGTTTGGTGGAGAATAAATACCGATCGCGCAAAATTATGGAACTGCTGGATGAACTCTCCGGCAATTTTCCGAATGAAATTAAGAAGATAAAAGAGGAATTGAATCAGTAAAATACTCACCAATTAACGACTCATACCTTGGTAAGGTAAGTTAAGCCAATCCTTAAAACTTCACAGCAAAGCCAATGGTCAAGTATTCTTTAAATTGAACAGCCTTTGTAGTTCCATCGGGCACCCGCTCCCCATTTTCGTCCTTAAATTTGGGCACCAACTGATCGTCGTCGTAAATTAAACGAGTGGAGATGGTAGCCCTAATATAATCGTTAACTGGGAAAATTAATCGAAAATCCCAGTCAATATCAACGTTTT
This sequence comes from Bacteroidota bacterium, assembly GCA_020047835.1. Taxonomy (GTDB): domain Bacteria; phylum Bacteroidota; class Bacteroidia; order Bacteroidales; family SZUA-534; genus GWE2-40-63. The sequence goes on along the minus strand of JAIFNJ010000161.1, from coordinate 1,338 downwards.
GAGGATTGTGAATATAATTGGAGAAGAGTTCCAAATAGTTTTCCATTTCAATATTGCCCCATACCTTTGTTTTATAGGAACCTTTAATAATGGCTCCTGTTTCGGATCTTACTTGCTCTGATGGTTCCAAACCATACTTAGTTTCATTAACAGTATCGGCTAATACAATGGTATTTTTTGAAGTTAATGGTGATACAAACAAGACCGTTTTAGGAATGGACTTTATATCCAATCCAAGTGCAAAAGTAATATACCCCGGACTCATAAATTTTGAAACTATATTTTTTGAAGTTGGCGTAGGGTATTCATATCCAGGGGCGAATTGCGATTTAAAATTAAAAAAACCACTCAAGAAGTAATCTTTAAATAATTTGTGTCCATATTTCGATACCAATTCTATCCGGTCTTCGGTTGATTTCAGAAAGTTTTTTCTTCCACCTTGCTGCATAGCACCATATTTAAAAATACCCCGGTTTTCGAAAGTATAATTATCTTTTTGGTAATTAGCAAAAAGCTCTAAACCGGTCATAAATGAAAGTGACGATTCACCACCTTTTGCCCAAGATTCCGATAAATAATTCTGTGCTAAATCAACACTGGTATTTCCGCCCAAAATCCATTTTACTTTTCCTGCTACTATGGGTCGACTGTTTATGGTTAATTTTCGTTCCCCATTAAAATTATTACCCATATTACCCATAGCTTCTTTTGCTTTTTCATCGGTTTCATATCTAACCACAGGTGTATTATCAACCAGAATTCTCATGGAATTTTTATCAATATCTCTAATAACCGCTTTGCTCTTCGAACCCCAATAATCGGTTATTGAAAAGCGAATCAATTCAGGACTGTTATTATATAAATGAATTAATAAGGAATCACCTTCGAGATTGATAAGGTAAAAATTAATGGTATCGCGACGCATCTTTTTAATCCACTTAAAAACTGCATCTTGCGAAAAGTATGCTATATCTTGCTCAATAGAACGGGAAAGTGAATCGTTGTATGGCCTCAACGCTTTAAAAATACTGTCCATTTTAAATGGACTATTATAAAGAAGCGTATCCGGACTCTGGTTAACAACACTATCATTCAATGACATGCCTATTGAATCGACATTTTTTTGCAATTCTTTATAATGCCAATAGTCGGTCATGAACTTTAAACGCTCCTGATTCAAGCTATCAACTACCCGCTTGAATGCAATAAGGTTCATAAGTTGCTTATTAACTTTATTGTCATCAATATATTGCTGAACTAATAAAACCTTTGCTTTTAATGATTCATCGGTTGAAAAGTTGAGCAAATAGGTAAAAGCTTCCCTGTAAATTGAGTCTG
>JAIFNJ010000231.1 GCA_020047835.1 Bacteroidota bacterium | reverse complement strand
ACTGCTGTTTTTGTTTAGCACATTGGGTAAACAGCATGGTTAGTGCAAAAAGAAGAATCAAGTTTTTCATAATAGTAAGTTATTAGTTTTTTATAAAAAAGTGGTGATGAATAATACAATTGAACAACTGATGTTATTGATATACAATATTAACGAAAAATTAGGACAAGTATTGGATGGAATTTAATTATTTTTTGAAGGGGAAATTTCGTCCTGCATTAGAAAATCAGATAGACTTCTATCGTGGTTGAGGCTTAGTTTAATACGTAATCGGTAACGGCTTATTTCAACCGACCGTGTGGAAATATTTAATAGGTGTGCAATTTCTTTTGAACTGAAATTCATGCGGAGGTAGGAGCACAACCGGATATCGTTATTGGTTAATTTAGGGTATTGTTCTTTCAACATTTTAAAATAACCTTCCTGTGACAACTTTAAATTATGTAATGCCATTTTCCACTCTTTTGTCTGTAATTCTAGTCCTTGCGAAATATGTGCATCTAGTTTGTGTATGAATTTAGTGGAGAATTGACTGGGTTCATTTTTAATGGTATCAATTTCGCTGCGAAGGTTTTGTAGTGATTCATTTTTCTGAATTAAGTATCTTAACGTTAGCATCAATTCAACATTCGTATTTTGCAATCGATTCTCAAGGGATGTTTGCTTAATTTCAAATTCGAGTAATTTCCTTTGTTCCGATAGCTTTCTTTTTATAATTAGATAAATAAAATATACAAGAGCGAGCATGATGAGGAAATAGCAACAATAAGCCCAACCGCTATAGAACCAAGGGGGATTAATACTAAATGGTGTTATAACAACTCCTGATTCTGATTCTATGGTTATTTCAAGGTGGTATTTACCGGGTTTGAGATTGTAATAGTGTACTTCATTGTTTTTAGTAGTATTCCATCGTTCTTCAATTTCTTTTATCCGATATTTATATTGGGTGCTTGAAAGCGATGCAGCAGAAGGATCAGAGAAAGTAAAGGCGGCATTATTCATGTGGTAAGGAATTTTTATTTCGGCATCAGTAGGGCATAATGTTAATGATTTTTTTTTGCCATGAAAATAAATGCTTTTAATAAAAATTGAAGCGATTCGATTGTTGTTGACAATATAACTATTATTAAGTAGGGCAAACCCATTTCTGGTTGAAATGATAAAGTTTTGATTGGTTGTTGGCAGTATGGCTAAATCTTGTCCTGACATGCTTTCATCTTGGATATTATACTCGATGATTTTGGTTAGTTCAAATTCAATGGATATTTTGAATAAAGCCACTTTGTTTTTAAGGACAAACCAATATTGTTTTTTCTCAAAAGGAATTATTTGAGATGCTTGTTTGTAGTTGCCTAAAGCAAGATTCAAGGCGTCAAAAGGCACTATTTTATTATTTACATAATCAAATGTATAAAATTCATTCCCAGTTGAAAAAACTACCCGGTTATTTAGTTTATATACATCGGTTAATCCAATTGTTTTTTTAAGCTGAGCATATGGATAAACACCTATTATTGAATCCATTGATTCGTTTGGTTTGAGCTGATAAATTCCTTTTTGAGGATGAGATACCCAAATGTATCCCAGATAATCGATTTCAAGATGTCTGCTGGGCTCATTAAAACCATCCAAGCGTTTATAGTATTTCCAATCGCCCAGTTTATCTTTTTTTAATGAAATTAACCCAGTATAGGTTCCTTCAATTAAATAATCGTTATAAGGTTTAATGGTCCATCCTCCAGTGATAGAGGAAATTCTTTTAAATTGATTGTTAGTTACTTCAAAAGTACCTTCATTATGTCCACATAGGATTTGGTTGTCATATTTTGATAAGGTCCAAACTTGGCCTTGACTGTTTGGAACAAATGAAAGTTTGCCAAAGTGAATGGAGTTTTCATTTTGTATAATTTCAGATTGGAATAACCCATGATTGGACCCCAAGTACAGTATATTTTTGTCGATAAGCAACGTATAAATGGTTCCTAAACTTCCTGATGCTGTAGAATAATAGGCTATGTTTGAATTTTGATTAATGTGGTTTATTCCTTCATCGAGCCCAACCCAAATATTATTCTTAGATACGGTAAATGATAGGACGGTATTGTTATTGAGCCCGTTACTATAGTTGTAATGTTCAGTAATTTGACCCTCCTGATTAGTCAAAACCATACCATCCAGAATTGTTCCAAATGCATAAGTAGTTGGATTTATGCAAACTGCTGCATTGCAATTTTGATATTTAAGATATTCTGAAACCTCAGTATTCCAATAAGAAAATTCCTCATTGTTAAATTTATAAACTCCGTTTTTTTCAGTACAAATGAGAATTTCAGAATCAATATTTGGGATGATTGCATGTATCTTTTTTTGATAAAAAAGTTCACTTCCTTTAATAAAGGAAAAGATTCCATTATGGTAATAGTAAAGGCCTTTATCGAGAATTTGGACTATTAATTTGTTGTTAACCTGAAACATAAATAACATAAAAGCTGGCGCAGGAACTAGTGAAACAGTTTTTTGATTGTAAACGTAAATTGAAGTAAATGATTGAAACAGTACTTCATCATTATGGGTATATATTTTCCAGATTTCATCGTTTGGATTGATGCTTATAGAATCGGAAAGCGGGTAATAAATTAAATTACAATCAGGTCCTCTTTCCCAATATCCAAATGATTCGAACCCACCGGTATATATTCTGTCCAATGAATCAATCATTATGGAACGCAACATTTTTTTGTCTGGAGTTACATGAGTTGTAAATGAAAGCCCATCGTATTCGAGCAATCCATAATTGGTTGCGAAATAAACCAGTCCATTATTTTGGGAAGCCTGAATACCCCAAGTTTGGTTATTTATTTTGAAATCGTTTTGCAGGTAATGGATGATCTTATCTTCCTGTGAAGAGGCCGTTAAGGAAATAAAAATTCCAATAAAACAGTGCAGGTAACGTAATTTTGTCAACCGAATAATGCGCATTGATGATTTATGTTTGGAAAATGAAATTAAGAAAAAGAAATTAAATATCGATGAAACCCACTAAAATCATTTGTGTTTTTGAATAGGTGGTTTTGATATAAAAAAATCGGAAGCATTACAAGAATACTTCCGATTTAATATTCCTCAGTTTTATTTCACTGAGAACATACCATTTAATCCCGCTGTTGAGTTGGGTCCTACAAATACCTCAAATTTTCCAGGTTCGTAGGTATAAATCATATCGAGCGTGTAAAAATGCAAATCACTGGTGGTTAAAGGGAAGGTAACTAATTTAACCTCGCCTTTTTTTAGTAATATTTTTGAAAATCCTTTGAGTTCTTTAATTGGTCGGGTAACACTACCAACGATATCGCGAACATACAATTGAACAATTTCTTCCCCATCGAAATTTCCGGTATTGGTAATGGTGGCTTGAATTAATAGGGTATCGGTATTGCTAATTTCAGAAGCACTTAATTTCAAATTGGAATATTCAAACGTTGTATAACTCAATCCATAGCCAAACGGATACAACGGTTGGTTGGGGCTATCCAAGTATTTCGATCGGAACCGATATTCAGGGTCTTTTGGATCGACAGGCCTTCCATTATTTTTCATGTTATAATGAATGGGAATTTGTCCTACGTTTTGAGGAAATGTCATGGTTAGCTTTCCTGATGGAACTGACTTACCAAATAAAAGATCAGAAATGCCATTTCCAGATTGGGTGCCTCCAAACCAGCATTCCAGTATTGCTGGGGCTTTTTTATTAAGTTCGGGGATTGCTAATGGTCTTCCGTTGAAAAGCACCACAGCTGTAGGTTTACCAAGCTTCATAATTTTTTCGGCCAATTGCATTTGAACTCCCGGCAATCCTATATTTGTAAGGCTCGCTGCTTCGCCCGACATGTGTCTGTTTTCGCCCAATGCCAGTATCACATAATCGGCTTTACCAGCAGCTTTAATAGCTTCATCAAACCCATTAGTGGATGGGTGGTTCACATCACACCCTTTAACGTATTGAATCTCGATATTCTTAAGTTTTGCTTCTTCTTTTAACCCATCTAAAAGGGTCACACAATTTTCAGCTTTTCCGGTAGCTGACCAATTTCCAAGCATATCGTCTTTTGAATCGCCCAAAGGGCCAACCAAAACTATCTTTTTTACCGATGTTGGAATTGGCAACGTTTGATTTTCATTTTTCAATAGAACACAACTTTTGGTCACCATTTGGCGGGCAAATTCCTGTGATTCTTTTGTCATGATTTCAGTTTCCTGACGTTCTTTATTGCAAAATCGATACGGATCCTTGCAAAGACCTATTTTGTATTTAGCCAGAAGGATATTGGAAACTGATTTATTTATTAATTCTTCGGAAATTTTTCCGCTCTTGAGCAATTGATTTAGGTTGTTTAAATAGATAGAACTTTGCATATCCAAATCAATTCCGGCTTTCAGTGCCAATTCGCCGGCATGAGCTGAATCTTCAGCCACACCATGAGGAATCAATTCATAAATTGAGGTGTAATCGGTAAGTGGAAGGTGTTCCATTAATTTCATTGAATGAAGTCATGACCGAAGCGGCTCCTGCATCTATACAGGCTTTGTACGGAGGCAGATAATATTCAAAAAGGCTTCGTTCCGACATATCAACGGTATGGTAATCACGACCGGCTTGTGGGGCTCCATAAGCAGCAAAGTGTTTAACGCAGGATAATAGGTTACTGTTTTTATCAAAGTTCTTCCCTTGAAATCCCTGTACCCTGGCGGCCCCAATTTGAGAACCTAACCAGGTATCTTCGCCAGAACCTTCGGAAACCCTTCCCCAGCGTGGGTCGCGCGAAATATCCACCATGGGGGCAAACGTCCAGTTGATTCCATAGGCGGTAGCTTCTGATGCAGCAATGCTGTCGGATTGTTGAATCATTTCCAAGTCCCAACTGCAAGATTGAGCCAAAGGAATGGGAAAAATAGTTCGGAACCCATGCACCACATCGTACCCAAAAAGAAGGGGAATGCCAAGTCTTGTTTCTTCCACTGCAATCCGTTGCAATTCGGTCACATAATCAACCGAATAGGCATTAAGGATTGCCCCGGCGTTACCTTGTTTTATCAATTGCCGGTAGTTAGGACTCATGGTGGGACCGGTAACATCCCAACCACTGGCCAAGAGGTTGAGCTGACCAATTTTTTCATCAAGGGTCATAATTTTTATAAGGGAATCAACCTTATTTTGAAAATCATTCGTTTCAATTTTCTGATTTTGAACAGAATTACAACTTAATAAAAGGAAAGAATAAAAGGCGAAGAAAAGAGAGAGGTAGATACGGTTCTTCATGTTTTAAAATAAATTTATGTTTAGTATTTATAATCCCACTTCTTTAATATTTCAAACGTTCGTGACATGAATCATTTGCTATCAAATGAAAACAATTGGATGCGCCGATAACTATTTCTATTATGCATTCCCGGCGCGTTCCGCTAAAGCGGTACGTATGCGCAAGGCTTTGTACCTTCAGCCTTTCAGACTGAATGGTAGTAATGAAAATCTCCATCTGTTGTCAAACTAATTTTTAAATAACGCAGATGATTGTCATTGTAAACTTATCTCAATTAAATTATCCTGTTGATTGAGCAAACTTAAAAACTGTTCAATTGCAATCACAGCTCCACCTTTTCGGTATTTGTTTTCCTGAAATTGAAAAGTTATAGCTTTTCCATTTGCAGAAATGGCTTTTGGACTGAAGCTGTTTTCTTTGATCATATATTTTAATGTAATCGGATGACCCATAAAGTCAATAGATGCAGAAAGTCCATCCATCGATTTAGGTATAACGGGATCGAAGATAACCGTTCCGAATTCAACCCGTAACCCAAGCAATCGGGAAACAATCATACTGACATAAATACCCGGTCCGCTGCTGTAAACGCGCCATCCACCTTTTAGTGTTATGTTACCTGTCTTAATTTCATCGTAATGTTCATCTGCCTCGTACCGGCTTTTAAAGGTGACATCGGAACTGCTGTAATAACAATTGGCTTGGCGGATATCTCCACAAGGAACTATATCCTTGTATGCAACCGGAATTGCCTGACGTAGCGCTTTTACAAATGCATCGGCATTGCCAATACGGGCTTGTGATTCGGCATAACGGATGTGTTCATGCACATACATGAGACCGATTTCGCGCCCAAAGAAGGTACTGCTCTCTGCCCGTTGAAAAATGGTTTGAATCCCTCCCTGGTATTTAAGAGGCCGATCCATTAACCTTGCACCATCGGGTCCTTTAAGGTATTTATTGATAATGCCTTGATGAAATTCCGCTTGTTCTTTGGTAAATATCTCACTGATGATTCCGCGGTTCATGGGAAGTATGCTGTAATGTATTCCTGTTTTGGTATCACTCGGATGAAGTAATACGCTGATGCTTTTATCAGCTTCAACCAAGCCATAACCAGCCACAATACCATCTTTAATCAGATATTTATTGAAATCGGATTTTATTTTTTCGCAAATGGTGTTCAGTTCTTTAGCTTTTGCGGTATCTGTTTTTTCAAATACCTTACTGTACTGTTTGAAAGCCTGATAATTCATTTCAACGGTCCAGCTCGAAATCATTCGTTCGGCTAATTCTTTACTCACCGGTTGCAGCGAATCGTTCCAATCGCCACCACCAAAAGGAACTAAAGCGGTTCCTGGAATAAATGAATTTACAATCATTTGAATGAGCCGATCAACATGTTCACTGATGGGTTTAATTTCAGCTTTTTTAGTGCTGTTTTCTTGGAAGTAAGGCAACATTTCATCCAGAATTTTACTGTCTCCGGTAACTTTGATGTAATCGCTCAGGGCAATAATAACCCAATAAAAAACATCTCC
>JAIFNJ010000033.1 GCA_020047835.1 Bacteroidota bacterium | reverse complement strand
ATTCGCGGACTTTTGAATGATACTTGTTTATCCAATCTATTTCAGTTTGTGTAAGTAGGTTTTTGTCAATCAATTTCCGGTCGATGGGACAGTAGGTAACCGTATCAAAACCAAGAAAATTGCTCGTAGTTCCCAAATCCATTGCTTGGCAAACCATCACATTTTCAATCCGTATCCCGTATTTATTCTCGTGATAAACTCCCGGTTCATTGGTTACCATCATTCCAGCTTCAAAGGGCACCATAGAAGCACCAGATGCAGCTTGCGAAAATCCATGTGGCCCTTCGTGTACCCCCAAAAAATATCCAATACCATGCCCGGTTCCATGTCCATAATCTTTGCCTTGTTGCCATAAATCAAGCCTTGCCAGTGAATCTAAGTGAATACCTCTGGTGCCCACTGGAAAACAAGCACTTGCCAATCGAATGTGCCCTTTTAAAACCAATGTAAAATCATTGATTTGTTCTTGGGTTACCGCACCTAAAGCTACAGTGCGCGTAATGTCGGTTGTTCCACCCAGATACTGTGCTCCACTGTCAATAAGGTACAATCCCTTTGGTTCCAACACCGATTGATTATTTTCAGTTGGCGAATAATGGGGTAAGGCTGCATTTTGCTGATAAGCCGAAATGGGTTCAAAACTCAAATCGACATAATTAGGCTGTTGTTGCCTAAAGAATGCTGATTTTGCAGCCGCTTCCAATTCTGTCAGGTTTCTATTCTGGACTTCATTTTCCAGCCAATGCAAAAAGCGGCACATGGCTATACCATCGGTAATTTGCGCTTCTTTATAGAGTGTTATTTCTTTTGGGGTTTTAATTGCTTTAAGTTTTGCAAGTATACTTGGTTCAGCAATAATTTTGCAAGCAGAAGGTATGGATCGGAATAATTCAAAATTTGCGGTATTTTTATCCAACAGAATGGAACCCACCATTTCTTTTAAATAGGATATAATTTTATGATAATGTGAAATTGCCACTCCATTTTTTTTCAATTCAGTTAGCACAGATTCTGACATCTGAGCCTCTTCGATAAACAGCAGGGTTTCGTTTTTTCTTACTAAACAATAGCTTGTAATTAATGGGTTGTATGCCACATCGGATCCTCTGATATTTAATAACCAGGCAATCTCATCCAAAGAAGTTACCAACAAAGCAGACACATTTTTTTCTTCAAGATATAACCGAACGGTTGCAATTTTCTCAGCAGTGCCAGTTCCTACAAATGCTGACGGGTGAATAAAAGCAAGATTGCTTGACCGTTGAGGGCGGTCAGTCCAAAATTCATTGATTAAATCACCAACGGGTTTTATAGTAATATCTTTTTTAATCAATACTTGATTGAAGGTATCTATCTCGGCTGCTGAAAAGAGCCTTTCATCAATTCCAACACAAGCGCCTTCAGTAAGGTTTTCTAAAAGCCAATCTAAATATTCAGGGGCTCTGGTTTTCATTTTATGGAGCAAAAAAGGCGACTTGAGCTGTTTCTCTGCCTGAATAAAATATCGGGAGTCGGTCCAAAGTCCTGCGTGATTTAATGTTACAACAGCAGTTCCGGCTGATCCGCTAAACCTGGTAAGCCATTCCCTTGATTTCCAGTATTCTGAAATATATTCACTTTTATGAGGGTCAGATGTGGGGATTATGTATGCTGCAATATTTAGCTGCATTAACTTCGTTCGCAATTTTTCAATGGCCATTTTTTTGAATTTAAATGATACGGTTAAATTAAATAGAAAATGCATCCGTTCAAAGAATGGATGCATTAAAATAAAATATTTCAACGGCGATTTTTAAAATCGATTAGTTCACCGTTTCATCTGGTATTAGGTTAAAAGGGATGCTTACTCTTTCAGAATATATTTCACCTGCTTCTAACATATCTTCATCATCTTCACGGAATCTCCAATTAATAGTAACCCGATGCCCACTTTTCTTTATTATTTCCAGTTTTTTCATAATATCGAGGATAATTTTTGAACTGGAAGTATTGAAATAAACCATCATGAAATTTACTATGGTCTCGGGATTGGGGTCCGAGGAGTAATTTTCCAGCCATTGCAATACCGGATTGTAAAAAATTATGGGATTCTCAGGCAGTGATTTTCCCCTGAATAAAAAGGTGTTAGTTTTTTTATCCAGAATTATTTCGGGAGTTTCGTTGCCACTTTCAATAACCAATGGATTCATATACATTTTGTTTTTACCAAAAATACGACCATTTACTCAATGGAAGCAAATTTATTTTACAGAAAATGAAAAGAAAATTACCTGTTACCCATTCGTTTATTTACTGTCCGATAGTAGTTTTTTAATTGATATATTTGATTAAATGATAGTTAACTTAATTAAAAAACACGCAAACACGTTACTATTAGCAAGGTAATTATCAGTTCATTTTTTATTTTACAATCTTTTTTGTCACAATTAGTTGTTTGTCGTATTTAATTTGAAGTATGTAAACTCCGTTTTCTATCAAATCGGTATTTATGTCATAATTATTAAACCCTTTTTTAATGAGAAGTTGTTTTTTTTGTATTATTTGCCCTGCTAAATTATATAGTATAATATCACCATTAAAAGTATTGGAGCTATTAAAATCAATAGTTAATTTATCAATTGCAGGAATAGGATAAACATTCAACATGGATATATTTTCATTCGGAGTTATACCTGTCCCACTTTCAATGCCAAAATATCCTTTAAAAGTTCCATCAGCAAGGTTTATTTCCATTGTAAATGTGCGCACTGCAATTTTATTACTTATGCCCAAAGTCACATAATACGTTTTTAGTTCTTCATAGCTATGTATTGGGTCCTTAGCTGCGCTGCTTGCACCATCGCCAAAATCCCAATAACGATTATCAATGATGCCTTCTGATTTATCGTGGAATATTACTGTGTTTCCATTAATTTCTGGAAAAAATAGGGCGTTTAGCGTTGAATCGGTTTCATAGTTGCCCGCCCATACAAACATTTCAATTTTTGAATAACAGGTATTAAGATCATTGACAGCGAGAGTTACAATATATTCTCCCTGAATTTGATACGTATGAATTGGGTTTACCTCATTGCTTGAAGTGCCATCGCCAAAATCCCAATAGTAGTTTGAAATGGAACCATAGGATTGATTGATGAACTCAACGGTATTATTAGAAGAATTGATGGTATAAAAAAGTGCTTGACAATAATCAGGTTCCCAAATAGAATCATCAATATAATTGCCAATATAAACGTATTGCGAATAGGTGCTGCTGCATGAATCATTGGCAATTTCAAGCGAAACTAAGTAGCTTCCTTCATTGGTAAAGGTATGCGAAGGATTTTGTTCTTTAGCGAATGCTCCATCACCAAAATCCCATTTCCATTGAGTTGGATTACCATATGAATAATCGTAAAAATAGAGTGTTTTTGAACTGACTGATGCGGTATCTCCATTTGTAGTAGTTGAGTCACTCCAATTATAATAATCATATCCAAACATTGCCTGACAAGGTGGTTGGTAATTTCCAACCCAAATTACTTGCGAACTCCAATTTTCACAACCTTCGCCGGAGATGTATAAGTAAGCATAATATTCTCCCGGCGCATTATAGGTGTGCACTGGGTTTTGTTCTTCCGATGAAAATCCATCACCAAAATCCCATTTCCAGTAGGTTGGGTTACCAATGGAATAATCATGAAAATAAACCGTAAGTTGATCGTTTTCAGAACTATCTATAAAGTTACCAGTTGAGTCATAATTGTATCCGAAATCATAATAAAACCAAGCCATACATTCCGGTTCTGTATAACCAACATATATCCAATTTTGGATGGAATTTTTACAATCGGGGCCTAAAATAGTTAAGGTTACCAAGTATTCGCCTGATTTTATATAAGTGTGTATTGGGTTTTGATCGTTAGCACTGGTGCCATCGCCAAAATCCCAAAACCAATTAGTAATAGCACCAATGGATTGATCATAAAAATAAACTTCAGAATATCTGTTATCTATAGTTCCATCGCTTGAATAAACGGTATCATTCCAGGTTCCGGAATAATACTCAAATTGAGCTTGACAATTTGTTTCTACAATGGAATCGGTACAAACCTTGAATTCAACATAATTTGAAGAAGTATATGGATAGAATGATTTGTTATGTATGGTTCCAAAGCATGGGTCGAAAGTAAATACATTTACATAAAAGGAATCAGCCCATTCATATTGGAAGTCCATAGAAAAAATACCTTCACTATTGGTGGTGGTTGTCAGGGTATCGCCTGACAACGGCTTAACAAAATAAACCAAATGATTGCCTTCAGGGGCATTTTCTTTTACATTATACACCATCCCATTAATAGGATGCGAAATTGCTTGAATGTTTATTGCTAACAATAAGCAGCTAAAGAGTATAAAAGAAGTGTTGATTGTTTTCATAGTAGGTGATATTTAATTCACTATAATAGAACAAGAATGTTATGAAAAGGTTGCTTCACTTTTCTGAATTCGGGCTAATAATTGACTGCTGGATATTAGCCATGAACTATTAAATTGTTGTTTCGTGTATTCTGCTTATAACTTTGCAACTCGATTGAATTTAGCTTATAAAAACAGCATAAATTTAGTCATTTTTAATTAAATTTGTTTTTCATTATCACAATATTATCTGATTCTATCTTGTTATATATTCAATGAAGTAGCAAAATATTATCTATATTTTATTTAATTTTGTAAAAAATAGCTACTACTATAAACTACTACAATAAAAAGATTTAATGCTATGACGCGTCGTTTGAGAAAAATGGACGATGAGGTTTGGAAACCAATACCTTTCGCCGATAAACACTATGAAGCCAGTAATTATGGCCGAATTAAAAGCTATTGCTGCAATAAATTGGAAGGACGCATGATAAAACCTGGAGTTATTAAAGGTTTTTTAAATGTGAGCTTTATGTCGCAAGGCAAAAAGAAATCGTTTCTGGTTCATAAAATTACTGCTGAATTGTTTGTTAAAAGGATAAATGAAAATCAGAACACGGTTATTCATCTCGATTGGAACAAAAGTAATAATCACTTTACCAATTTAGAATGGGCAACCAAAGAAGAAGCATATACCAGAATGTTTCAGCGCATTCACGAAAAGAGGAGGAATAATCCTGAGAAAACAATAACTTATTCAAAATTGAATGTTGAAGATGTAGCCCGGATAAAATCAATGTTGAATCGGGGAATTACCCAAAACATAATAGCTAAATTATTTTGCGTCAGCGAAATGCAGATAACAAGAATTAAGAGAGGTGAGAACTGGGCACAGATAAAGGCTACTGAAGAAGTTGCAGTATAAAGTTAGGTTGCTGTTGTTGAAAAATAGTATATTTGCCCGCTCCTAACTAATTGGAGCGGGTTTTTTATAATAAAAATGGAGATACCAAAAAAAGTTGCTTTTACCACGTTAGGTTGTAAACTCAATTTCTCTGAAACATCGGGAATTGCCAAACAATTTGAAGAGGCCGGATTTGAGCGTGTTGATGATGATGAATTTGCCGATGTTTTTGTAATTAACACATGTACCGTTACTGAGTTAGCGAATAAAAAGAGCAAACAGGCTATCCGCAAAATTAGCATTAAAAATCCGAAAGCAACCATAGTGGCCGTAGGCTGTTATTCGCAGCTAAAGCCGGGTGAGGTGGCTTCCATTGAAGGGGTTAATTTAGTGCTTGGTTCTGAAAACAAATTCCAAATTTTAGAGGAACTTCAGAAACTGAATGGCAACAAAGAAACCAAAGTATTAATTGATAATCAAAACCAACAAAAAGCATTCACTCCAACCTATTCGTATGGTGATAGAACGCGTAGTTTTTTAAAAGTTCAAGATGGTTGCGACTATTATTGCTCGTATTGTGCCATTCCAAATGCAAGGGGTAGAAGTAGGAATAATAGTATTGCTAAAACGTTAGAAATTGCGGAGGAGATTGTATCAAAAGGAATAAAAGAGATTATTTTAACGGGTGTTAATATTGGCGATTTTGGTAAAGCTTCCGGAGAGAATTTTTTCAATTTAATACTTGCCTTAGAAAAACTTTCAGGATTAGAACGCCTGAGAATTTCTTCCATTGAGCCAAATTTGCTTACCGATGAAATAGTAAAGTTGGTTTCAAATTCACACAACGTATTGCCACATTTCCATATTCCCCTACAATGTGGAACTGATAATCTGCTCCGATTGATGAAACGCAGATATACTATTGCCCTTTACCGTAAAAAAATTGAAGCCATTAAACAATTAATGCCTCATGCCTGCATTGCCGCTGATGTAATTGTGGGAGTTCCTGGTGAAACGGAAGATGAATTTGAAAAAGCTTGTAGTTTTATTAAAAGTATTGATATTTCGTATCTGCATGTATTTACGTATTCGGAGAGGGAAAATACCTTGGCTGTAAAAATGGAAAATCAAGTACCAATACATTTGAGAAAAGAGCGAAGTAAAATAATGCATGATTTGGCTCTTGAAAAGCAAACCATTTTTCAGGAACAACATTTGGGAACCATAAGAAAAGTGCTTTTTGAAGCAGAAGAAGACCAAAAAATGATGGGAGGATTCACTGACAATTACATTCGGGTTGAAGTACCTTTTTCTGCCAACCTAATAAATACAATTCGCAACGTGCAGCTAGTTAAAATAAATAGCAATGGCCATGTTACTGGCAAACTAATTGAAAACTAAGGTATGGATTATAAAGAAATAACATTAAAAGTTTTAGATCTGGCAAAAATAGCTGGTACTTTTATTATGGAGCAGCGGAAACAATTTACAGCCGATAGGATAGAAACTAAAGGAAAGCAAGATTTTGTGTCGTATGTTGATAAAGAAACTGAAAAAATGTTGGTTGATGGTCTTCTTAAGATTATTCCGGATTCCGGATTTATAGTTGAAGAGAAAACGGCCAATCACAGCAACGAAGAATTTATTTGGATAGTTGATCCCTTGGATGGAACCACGAACTTTATTCATGGAGTAACCCCTTTTGCCATTAGTATTGCTTTAATGCAGAATAATAAAATAGTGGTAGGTGTAGTTTATGAATTGGGACAAAAAGAATTCTTCTATTCCTGGAAAGAAGCCCCAGTATATTGTAATGAAAGAGTGGTTTCGGTATCTAAAGCAACAGCAATTTCAGAAGGATTAATTTCCACCGGATTTCATATAAATGACAACTCCCGGCTTGAAGGCCAATTAAAAACGGTATTTGAGATAGTTAGCAATTCGCATGGTATCCGTCGACCGGGTTCCGCTGCAACCGATTTGGCTTACGTGGCAGCCGGACGGTTCGATGGTTTTTTTGAATACGGGTTAAGTCCCTGGGATGTTGCTGCTGGAGGTTTTCTGGTAGAGCAAGCTGGCGGTACCGTATCCGATTATTCCGGCAAGAAAAACTACCTGTATGGGCGCGAAATTATTTCCGGAACACCAGGGGTACATGAAAACTTATTGCAACTATTACAGAAAAATTCGAAAGTAGCTGATATGAGATAGCTGATTTTAATGCAGATTGTTATAAATTTATCCGGAATATAAAATGTTTGCTTTATGAATAAGATAGTTTTTGCACTAATTATAAGTCTGTTTCTGTTTTTGAATAATAGGACAAAGGCTCAGGAGGTTGATGCCTATTTTTATTATGCACCTTTTTATGTTCCCGGAAGTGGAACCTATGTGGAAACATATTTGGCATTTGCCGGCCATTCAATGCGCTATTTGCTGAACACTGATAAGGTGTTTGAGGCATCGGCGGAAGTTACCATGTTATTTAAAAATGATGCTGATATTGTTGAATACCGGAAATTTAAAGTAGTTAGTCCAGGATTACCGGATACAACTTCTGTTTTCCCCAGTTTTATTGATCAGCATCGAATTATGATACCCGAAGGTGTATATAACTTTGAATTAACCATACGCGATATCAATGCTCCTGATAGTATAAAACCTTTTGAATTGAGTGAGTTAATTACGGTTCATATTCCTCCCGATGAAATCTCGTTCAGTGGGATAGAGCTTATTGAAAGGTATGAAGCAACTCAGAAACAGAATATTTTTGTAAAAAATGGTTACGAATGCATTCCGTATGTTTCTGATTTTTTCCCTAATCAAATAAATCAGATTAAATTTTATGCGGAGTTGTATAATGCTGCGATTAGTTTAGGTCCTATGGAAGATTTTCTTTTTCAATTTCATATTGAAAGCAGCAATACCCATAAACCCATTAAAGAATTTAGCTCTTTTCAAAAGCAAAAAGCTCAGAATGTTAATGTCGTTTTCAATGAAATTAACATATCAAAACTACCTACCGGCAATTATTACCTGGTTATTGAAGTAAGAGATCGTCAAAATAATCAAATACTTGAAAAGAGAAAGTTTTTTCAAAGGAAGAATAATTATGAGGGAACTCCAGCCAATGAAATGGCAACTATTGAAGTGCAGCATACCTTTGCTGCGAAATATACCAATAAGGATACCCTCGCAATTTATTTAAGTTCCTTGCGTCCCATTAGCGATATAGCTGAGAACCGATTTATTGATAATCAGTTGGTTGCAGCCAATTTGAAAATGATGCAGCAATATTTTTATAGTTTTTGGCAAAAGAGGAATGAAACAAATCCTGAATTAGCATGGAATGAATACCGTTTGAACCTTAATGTGGTGGAACAAAAATACAGCAGCCAGCAAAAGCATGGTTTTGCTACCGACAGGGGCAGAGTTTATCTGCAATACGGACCTCCCAGCTCAATAATTGAAGAAAAAAATGAACCGAATGCTTATCCCTATGAAATATGGCATTATTATAAAATAGCTGACCAAACCGATAGAAAGTTTATTTTTTACAACAAAACGTTGCTCAATCAGGACTATGAATTGCTGAATTCTACTATGAAAGGGGAGATGAGCAATTCCTTTTGGGAAAGTGAATTGTATTCCCGTTCTGGAAATTGGGTTGAAAGTAACTTAAAAACCAATAAAAGTAAGGCACGTGAATTATTTGAGGGAAAATAAATGACAGCGGTTCAAAGAATCAGGTATATTCTGGTAATGGCAACATTTAGGTTGCTTACTCTTTTGCCTTTAAAACTGTTATTTCTAATTTCAGAACTCATCACTTTTATTGTTTATCATTTAATTGGCTACCGTAAGAAAGTAGTGTTGGCAAATATTAAGAATTCCTTTCCCAACTGTACAACAGAAGAAGTAAGATTTGTAGCTCGGAAATATTATCGGCATTTATCAGTGATGATGGTTGAAAATATTTATCTACGGTTTGTTTCCGAAAAAAACTTCCGAAAGATGCTGATTCTTGATGATCCTTCAATTTTTGATTTTTTTTGGGAGCAAAAGAAAAGCATTATTGTAATGATGGGGCATTTTGGGAACTGGGAATATGGAGCAGGCCTTACTCGGTTGCTTCCGTTCAAAGGTGCTGCGGTATATAAGCAGTTATCGGATCCGGTATTCGATAAAATATATTTTGACATTAGAAGCCGCTTGGGTGTTGAGCCTATTGAGATGAAAGAGGTTTTCAGAAAAGTTCATCAAATAGCTAATGGATCACAACCTACCATCATATTTATGGTTGCCGATCAGGCTCCTTCGAATAGTGAATCGCCTTATTGGCTTAGCTTTTTAAATCAAGACACCAGTGTATTTAACGGTTCTGAAAAATTGGCAAAAAAATTTGATTTGCCTGTAGTTAATATTAAACTAATGCGGGTTAAAAAGGGAACCTATCGGATTATTCCCACCTTAATTACGGCTAATCCAAAAGATACAAAACCTTTTGAGATAATTGAAACGTATTATAAATTGCTAGAAGAATCGATTGTTGATGCTCCACGATACTGGTTGTGGTCGCATCGCAGGTGGAAACATCAACGGATTAATGCTTGATAACCTAAAGCAAAATTCAAAGACAAGATTTTAAACCCAAGGAAAAAAATGTACTTTTAGGGCCTATTTAAAATTCAAACTTGTTATGCATGGCTAAAGTTGCAATTGTAATCCTAAACTGGAATGGAAAGCATTATCTGGAAAAATTTCTACCATCGGTAACCAATTTTTCAGTTGGTTCTGATATTGAAATCTGGGTTGCTGACAACGGATCAACTGATGATAGCCTTGTTTTTTTGAAAAATAGCTATCCACAAATCAAATTATTGGAATTTGAAATCAATCATGGTTTTACCGGTGGATATAACAAAGCATTAGCCTTTATAAAAGCAGAATATTTTGTTTTACTGAATTCCGATATCGAAGTTACTGAAAACTGGATTGAGCCAATCATTTCATACCTGGATAACAATCTGAAGGTTGCCGCTGCAATGCCTAAAATACGTTCCTATCACGAAAAAAATATGTTTGAATATGCCGGAGCAGCCGGTGGTTTTATCGATAAATTGGGTTTTCCGTTTTGCCGGGGACGCATTTTAAGTGAAATAGAGGAAGATTTGGGGCAATATGACGATGTAAAAGAAGTTTTTTGGGCTACCGGGGCCTGCATGTTTGTTCGTGCTAAATTGTATCAGGAATTGGGTGGTCTCGATGAAGATTTTTTTGCTCACATGGAAGAAATTGATTTGTGCTGGCGACTAAAAAACCGAGGGTTTAAAATTATGTACTTCCCTCAATCGCTGGTTTATCATGTGGGTGGAGGAACTCTTCCAAACAATAATCCCCGAAAGCTTTTTTATAATTATAGAAACAACTTATTCCTGCTATACAAAAATATTCCGAGTGGTTCGTTTCGATGGATTCTTTTTTTTAGGTTGATAGTAGATGGGGCATCGGCAGTTATGTATTTATTGCAAGGTAAATTCTCATTTTTTTTAGCAGTACCAAAAGCTCATTTTGCATTTTATAAATCGTTAGGTAAATTCCGAATCAAGCGGAAAGCAATAAAAAAGCATCGCATGTTTGTAAAGCATCCTCAAATTTTTCAACACAGTATAATCTATTCCTACTTTGTGCTTAAAGCCCGTAAATTCTCTGAATTGAATCGTAAAGGGTGGCACTAATTCCATTTTTCATCAAAAAATTCTATGTTATTTATCAGCCGGCAACGTGTTATAAAAGCAATATTTTGCGAAAAATAGATTAGTAACTTTGAGCGTTTTATCGAACATTTTGAAGTGGTAATAACTAGTAAAATTAAGAGACATGTTTAACAAAATGATTGCAGCCATGCTGCCTTATATGCCCAAAAAAATGATTTGGGTTTTTTCAAAACGTTATATTGCCGGCGAAACATTAAATGATGCCATAAACGCATCGAAGGAATTGAATAAGAATGGCATGTTAGTAACCCTTGATATTTTGGGTGAGTTTATAAAAAATTTGGGAGAAGCAGAGCAAAACCGTGATCAATACCTGAACTTGATTGAGGTAATTGAAAAGGAGGGGATTCAAG
Organism: Bacteroidota bacterium; assembly: GCA_020047835.1. Taxonomy (GTDB): domain Bacteria; phylum Bacteroidota; class Bacteroidia; order Bacteroidales; family SZUA-534; genus GWE2-40-63. Next base: position 4,829 of record JAIFNJ010000033.1, on the reverse strand, counting down.
GGAACTATTCAGTAAAACCAACCAGCTTTGGATTGTTGATTGATGAAGAAATCTGTTTTCAGCACATACGCGCTATTGTTGCTAAAGCAGCCTCATATAACAATTTTATACGGGTTGATATGGAAGATTCGCCATGTACAACCAAAACCATTATCTTATACCGTAGGCTTAAAGCAGAATTTCCAAAAAATTGTGGTTTGGTGGTTCAGGCATATATGAAGCGGACCTTACAAGATGTTACTGATTTATTGGATATCCACTCGAGTGAAAATCCAATAAATTACCGATTGTGCAAAGGAATATATGTGGAACCGGCTGCCATTGCATACAAAAAATATGAAGAAATAAATGAGCACTATCTTGAAGATTTAGAGTTCATGTTCCAAAAAGGCATTTATGCCGCGATTGCAACACACGATAAGCCTTTGGTTGAAGGAGCTTATAAATTGATTGAAAAATACAATGTTCCTAAAGATAACTATGAATTTCAAATGCTTTATGGTGTTACCCCTGAACTGCGCCAAAGTATTGTAGATGCCGGTCACAAAGTTCGGGTATATGTTCCTTTTGGCAAGCAATGGTTTGGCTATTCAACCCGTAGGCTAAAGGAAAATCCAAAAATGGCCAGCCATATTATCAAAGCATTATTTGTAAGAGGATAATAGATATCTATATTATTGGGTCCACATTATTTTTCGAAATAGTGTGGACTTTTTTTTTATCATTCAGGGCAGATCACATCATTTAGAAGCTATATTTTTAGATTTATTATTATTGTTAGGAATCCAATTAAATAACTTTGATTAAATTCACAATCACAAACGAATAAAACGATTCAATCAAAGCTTTAACTAATAACTGCTAATAATAATTTAGAAAAAATTATGGAAAACGGTAGTGAAAAAAAGCTTGTAAATAAAGGTATCCGGGCATTTTTTATCGCTTTTACTTCAGTGGTTACCATCGGCCTTTTTAGTGATATAATACTAAAACAAAATCTGCATAAAACCATTGATATCCTCAATATTGTGGGGATAGCTATTAATTCCATTGTTTTATTTGGGTTTTTTAGGAAAAGGATAGATGTTCGGCTAAGCTTTGCTATTGTTGCTTATTTTCTGGTATTTAATTCCCTCATTTCATCTACTCTAAATATGTTTTTATCCAGTGGATTGGAGATTTTTATGCGGGATTCTATTTTTCTAATCATACTCATAGTTTTCAGTGCTTTCATAATTGGTAGATTCCATGCTTTACTATTAAGTGGCATATACATTAGTTATTTATTGGGTTATACTTTTATTAGCAATAACCCTTTTTTATTGAATAATTTTTCACTCATCGCGTTTGTTTATATAATGCTGGGTTTAATGCTCTACTTTTTGAAAACAGTTTTTGATTCAACCATTAATGAAACAGAGCAGTTACTTTCCCTTTTGAAGAATAAGAATACGAAAATTGAAGATCAAAATATGGTTTTAAAAGATCAGGCTTTTGAGTTAACCACATTAAACGATGCTTTGGTAAGTAAAAAAGAAATATTGAATGCACAAAAAGAAGATTTACAAAAAGTTAATTTAACAAAAGACAAACTTTTCTCAATTGTAGCGCACGATTTAAAAGATTTGGTAGGTTCAATACACGGTTCATCGCGATATTTAGAAGATAAGTTTTTGGATATGGATGATTTGAAAAGATTTCAATTTGTTTCTATCATAAACGAAAGTTCATTAAAACTATCAGAATTATTAGAAAACCTGCTCCAATGGAGCCGAGCGCAATCGAATAAAATAAGTATTACCAAAGATAAATTGAACCTTTACCGAGTTGTTAATAAAGTAATTGAACCTAATACAATGAGGGCCTTTGATAAAAACATTTCACTTACTAATTCCATTCCAAAGGATTCAATTACTGAAGGCGATGCTCAATTGTTATTTATAGTTTTTCACAATCTAATTAGTAACGCCATAAAATTTACTGCTCAGGGAGGAAAGATTATGGTTACATTAACTGATTTTCCTGATTATCAATTAATTGAAATTACTGATAATGGAGTTGGTATGGAAATTGAAAAATACGATTCCATATTTGAACTGAAACCTGGCGAAAACCAAATGGGAACTACTGGCGAGAAAGGAACCGGATTAGGACTAACTCTGTGTAAAGAATTTGTTGAAATGCATGGAGGTAAAATTGGTGCAAAGTCCAACAAATCAAAAGGTTCTATTTTTTGGTTTAGTTTGCCAAAATCAACTTCGGAAGCAAACTGAAGAAACAGACCTCAATTACTTCCGCTGATAAAGTTTTTACTGTATTCCTGAAAATCAACGTTTTTTTCATAGAGCGAATTCCAAATATAGATTAACAAAGGTTCCATCTGATCGGGTTTTTGAAACCCAGGGACTGCTGTGATTAATTGGTTTTTTTCGTTCATAAACACAATGGAAGGATAGGAGAGTTTACCATTCAGCAATGCTACTGCTAATTGATGAGTCGATCGGTTTCCTTGCCCTTCGTTGGTAAAAGTATGCCCTTCAAATGTGATGGGTTCTTTTGATTCAGCATTAAACTTTACAGGATAGTATTTTTCGGAAAGTATTTTTGCAATCAACGGATTTTGAAATGTTTCTTTATCCATAACCTTACACCAGCCACACCAATCGGTATAAACGTCAATAAGTATTTTTCGGGGTGCTTTTTGGTTTAAAGCTATGGCCTCCTGAAACGTGTACCATTTAACTTCCTGTGCCATTGAGCTATAAACGGTAAGGGAAAGAATCCCAATAATTGTTAATAACTTTAGTGATTTCATAGACATATTTTTACTTGCTGTAAAGAAAATGTATTTAAAGGTAACTAGCAACACTAAAATTTAGAGCTCGGTTACACCTTTCTATAATTGAAACAAAGTTCAAATCATTATTATTTGAAAGCTATTTTAGTAGTATGTTTGCATTTAAGTTGAAACTAGTATGAGTAATGACGCAGCGTAAAATCAGAAAAGCAATACTCCTATTTTTAATAACCTTATTTGGGATAATTTTTATCGCTCTTGTGTTAGTTAATATTCCTTTTGCACATCGGTATATTACCAAAAAGGTGAATACCATTCTAGTAAATGCAACTGTTCCAATTTCTATTAGCTCAATAGGTAAGATATCGACCAATTCAATAATCATTCATGGGGTTTTATTACATGACTTGAAGAACGATACCATTATTTATGCGGAAAAGCTAAGTGCCACTTTTTCCCCAATAGACTTACTTCATAGAAGAGTGATGATACCATCGGCTTCGCTTGTAAACGCAAGGATATGCTTCATAAGAAATAACCAAGAGGAAAAAATTAATATTGCTGATGCTTTTTCTAAAACGGGCAGTAAAAAGGTAAAAAAAGCAGGTGAAATTAAAAAGTCGTGGGAAGTATCCGTTGGGGGCTTGAAAATTTCAGGATTTAAATTCCAGATGCACGATTCCGTTGCAGGAATATTTATTGATCAAGAGGTGGAAACCTTGAAGGCCAAAACCGATAAAATGAGTATCATTGAAAAGGTAATTCTTGTTCAAACGGTTGATATTACTGGTGCTAAAGGAAGTTTAGTCTTGAATCAGAAACCAAAAGCTAGCAACAATGGGAGCAGCGGAAGCCCTTGGAATTTTGGCCTTTCAAATGTGAAACTAAACAACATTAACAATTCTTATGATGATGTTGGAAATAGATTAAAACTTACGGTTTTGCTGGAAGAATGTTCGATCAATACCCGAAAGTCAGATATTAAAAATAGAACCATCGATTTTAACAACGTTTCACTTACCGGAGCTAGTGCCAGCTTGCAACTTGATAAAAAAACAAACAAGCCAAAAGAATCCAAACCTGACACAACTTCCCACTTTCAATGGAACATAAAAGGGTCGGATTTGCATTTGGAAAATTTATCAATCGGATTTGGGGCCTATAGCGATACTGCTTTATCTTCAATAGATTCAGCTTTTAATACAAAAAACCTTGATATGAGCCTTTCCGATTTGGAACTTTCCAACAATGTGGTCGGTGTAACGGTGAATAAAATGAGTGCCAAGCTACAGAACGGATTTACCTTACTAAAAACAAAGGGTGAACTGAATTCTGAGAAAGGAACCACTAAATTTAACCTGTCGATGGAAACAGAGAATAGTTTGGTTACAATTGAGGGTAAGGCTGGTTGCAGTTTTTTTGATGTGATTCAAAATCCGGAAAATATCCGGGAGGCAAATACTTTAATAAGTAATACCCAAATTTCACTGAAGGATTTACTCTGTTTTAAACCGGAATTAGCCAGTCAGTCATTAGTTACAATGTTGGCTGATGAACCAATCTCATTATCCGGAAGCATTTCAATCAAGGATTCAATATTAGGTATTAACCGACTTTCAATATCTCAGACCCAACACCTTGGTATTTCCATACAGGGAAACATCACTAATGGATTCCATCCGGAATTAGCCAGCGGAGATTTGCAATTTGGAATATCACATATAAATATCACTTGGTTAAGAAACACCTTGATGAATTCCGGTTTAAAATACAAAATACCCGAAATTTCAAATCTTACCATGGATGGGTCTGTTTCGGGTATCATAAAATCGCCTGATTTTAATCTTAAGATACTTAGTGATATAGGTATCATTGATATGACCGGTTCATACGATGTTTACAAGGATAGCTTTCAATTGAGTTCCATGTTTGAAAGAATAATGCTTGATCGCATCTTGAATAATAAAGTGATGGGAGCATTTACCGGGAATTTAGAAATATCCGGAAACGGGATACAACAAAAACTGGTAAC